>JBOFUD010000228.1:0-2914 GCA_051652385.1 Flavobacterium sp. | reverse complement strand
ACTTTGATCATCCCAATTACTGGAAAAGTATTAGATCCTCCGGGAATTGCTGTAACTACTTTAGACGCTCTAACAACAGTATTGAACCACGGAGAAACTGCAAAACATCCTATTCTTATAGAGAACACTGGTATTGCAGCTCTAGAAGTGGTTGCTACTGGAAACAATTGGTTAACATTAACTGATGCCGTGAGCACTACCGCTGCTTTCCCAGATTACACCTATTCTTACGATGTTTTTAATGACGGAACCAATTATCAATGGTTGGACATTCGTAAAAAAGGAACTCAAGTACCTCACATAGATGATATCTTTGAAATGGAAAAATTTTGGAGTACTGTCAAACTGCCTTGGCCAATTAATTATTACGGAAAAGACTATTCTGAAATACATATTGGAATTAATGGAATCTTGACTTTTGACCAACCTACCGAAATTCCGTTTTTCGAGCGCAACATTCCTTCCAATTTGGTTAAAACACTTATTGCTCCTTATTGGACTTTTGCGGCCTTTAACACAGAAATCTTTCCAAAAGAGGACGTTGGTATTTTCTATCATAATGATGAAGATAAATTTGTAATCTCTTGGGAATATTTTTCAAATTATTTCGGAGGAATTGGAGATCCTATTTCTGCTCAAGTAATTTTTTACAAGAATGGAACTATGAAGTTTCAATACAAAGTAAATGGAATTGAAGATCGTACATCATTTGTAACTACTATTGGACTTCAAAATGGAGATCAAACCGACTTTGTAAAAATGCCAGATCGCGACAATGTTATTCATGGTGATGGTTTAGCGTATGTGATTAGTCCTGCCAAAAAACATGTGATAGCTGCAGGATCTAAATTAAGTGCTCAAATAAATATTGATGCTCGTAATGTATTTGCCGGTCAGTATGACGCTACACTTAAATTGCGCACCAATGTTCCTAATCAAGAATTACTGGGAAAACCAATTAGCTTAACTGTAAACGGAACCGCTGAAATCGCAGCTACTCAAACCGAAATCAATTTTGGTGAAATTATGATGACCGATACAGCAAGCAGCACCAAAGAATTTGAAATTAAAAATACAGGAAGCCAAGAACTTTTAGTATCTAATTTGAAAATTGAAAGCGGTGCTACCGATTATACTATCGAAACCTACACCTTCAGTCAAGGTTGGTTTGGAGGATTCTGGACATGGATGAATATTGAGGATCTGGGTGGCTCATTCCATCCAATACTTCCAGAGGAAAGTGGTTTATTCAGAATTACTTATGCTCCAACAACTGCAGGCGAGATCAACGACAAATTACTAATCGAAAGTAACGCCACTGTAGCTGAATTGTCAATTCCATTGATGGCTACGGTTACCTATCCACCAGCATTAACCATGCAAACAAAAGAGGTGAATAGCACCCTAAAATATTTGACTGACACCAATAGTCAATTTGCTATTTTTGATAATAGTACTGGAAAAGGAAACTTAAAGTATGAGATAAGCCTTGATTACATGAGAAAAGCAATCACAGGAATAACTAAAACATCAGAATCTATTGCAAAATATGATAAAAAAGTAGCTGTTGAAAAATCATTAAAATCGTTTCCAGCTTCTAAATTTGGGGTGAGTGTTTACAGCGCTCCTACTTTTAATAGAGTTTTATCGTATGAAGAAAAAACTTCGGCCGACAACTTTCTAGGGTATGGTGGGACACAAGCTTTTACAAGCGCAACGCGTTTTAATGCTGGAAAAGAAGGATTCACACTTTCTCACTTCCAAACCTATATCGAGGGTACTAAAAACCCAAAAGGAACTATTTCGTATGAAATTCGCGCCGGAGGTTCATCTGTAGCCGAAGCCACTAGTATTGCTCAAGGCACTGTAGATTATGACTACACAGGAACAACAACTGGAGAATGGTTGACCTTACCAATGAAAGAATCTAAAAGACTCTATCCAAACGAAGATTTCTATGTGATCATTACATACCCTTACGAAATTCCATTTGTGCAAGGGGTAATCAAAGGTGTAGACAACACACCGGGTCGATACATGTTTGAATCTGACGAGAAGTGGTATGACCTACAAGATGAAAATGTATTCCCAGGGCATGCTTGGATGGTAAGAGCTGCTGAAGACAAATTTGTTTCAAATGCTTGGGTTGGTATAAATGGTACTACAAGTGGTAGCATTGCTCCAGGAAAAGACTCAAAAATACAACTTGACTTTACTGCAGCCAATGGAGCGCGTGGCGATCAACATGCTTATTTAAACGTTAGAACGAACGATCCTGTGAACAGTATCGGAAGAGTTCCAGTTAAAATGCACATCAATGAAGCTCCAGTTTTTACTAATATTCCTGAAAATGCCGTCGTTGTTGCCGAAAATGCAGCTAGTACAGTAAAGATGACTATTAGCGATCTCGAAAAAAATACATTCACTGTAAAATCAACCGATGCGCCTTCATGGGTCACCTTTAAAACGGTTGAAAATGAAATCGCTATGGCTATCGCTCCAGGATTTGAAAACGCCGGAACATACGAATTGAATTTAACGGCTACTGACGAATTAGGCGCAACTTCAAGTATGAAAATGGCTATCGAAGTGCTCAACACCAACAGAGCACCAGTGGTATTAAAATCCGATAAATTGATATATTCTAAATTGAATCATTTTGATGTGCAACAATTTGCTTCCTATTTTTCAGATTTAGATAAAGACACGATGACCTTTACAGCTAGTGTTGCCAATGAAACAATTGCTACCGTTACCACAGGACAAACGCTTGGTTCTTTTGTCATTCAAACCAAAGCAGTGGGGCAAACGTCATTAGTCTTAAAAGCAACAGATGCTTTCGGAGCTAGTACAGAACAAACAATTGCCATGGTGGTTGTAAACAATAGAGCGCCAATTGCCTTGGAAGCTAAAG
>JBOFUD010000227.1:0-3730 GCA_051652385.1 Flavobacterium sp. | reverse complement strand
TCGTTCTTGCTTCGAAACCCGCCGATTCGCATCAGCAGCCATGACAGCACTTTTCCAAAAAGATTTTTCTTGTGCATAGGAGGACCAAAAAAGAAAAAAGAAAAACACGAATAGTTGCTTTTTGTACATTGTCGGTTCATTTTGAGGACTTAAATTTAACACTTTTCACCATAAAAATTTCCGCTTTTCAAATTAAAAATAGGTAAAATCAGCAGTGTTTTCAAAAAACATGCTAGTATTCCTATATAATTCATGAAATTCTTATCAAGTAGTCCAATTTCTCAACCCAACTTTACTTTAAAAAATACCTCAACACGCAAAAGTAACTTCCTGAAATTGATGCCTGAAATGACACACAATTGAATAAGAAAGTATAAATTTGCAGCTTTATAAATACGTCATTTTGAAGATTTTTCATTCTATAAGCGAATTTGTCGCTACCAAAAAAACCATTCTCACGCTAGGCACTTTTGATGGCGTTCATCTAGGACACAAAACCATTTTGAACAACGTAACCAAAAGCACTTTACACGGCACCTACGAGAGCGTAGTTTTAACTTTTTTTCCGCATCCGCGCATGGTCTTACAAGGACAAACAGGGTTGAAATTATTAAATACTATTGATGAAAAAAAAGAGATTTTAGAACAATTGGGCATAGAAAATCTCATTATTCACCCTTTCGACACTGCTTTTTCAAAACTCACCGCAGAAGAATTTGTGCGAGACATTTTAGTAAAACGCCTAAAAATTCATAAGATCATTATTGGCTACGACCATCGCTTTGGCAGCAACCGAACAGCAGATATCCATGACTTAATTGCTTTTGGTAAAACGTATGATTTTGAAGTAGCACAAATTTCCGCCCAAGAAATAAATGCCATTTCAGTAAGTTCTACTAAAATCAGAAATGCAATTACTACCGGCAATATCGATTTGGCTAACCGATACCTTGAATACCCCTACTCGCTATTCGGAAAAGTAAAGAAAGGAAAACAATTAGGAAGAACTATTGGATTTCCGACAGCGAACATTCGCATCGAGGAAACCTACAAATTAATCCCACAAAATGGCGTTTATGTGGTACAAAGTATCCTCAACAATATCGTAGTTTTCGGCATGATGAATATCGGATTCAACCCGACTGTTGGCGGCGACACACAAAGTATCGAAGTACATTTTCTTGATTTCGAAGGTGATTTATATGACAACGCATTAAAAATAACCATTCTGCATCGTTTGCGTGATGAAGAAAAATTTGAAAATATTGAAGCGTTGAAAAAACAACTAGCCAAAGACGAAAAAAACAGCAGATTATACCTCGCTACGCATCAAACTCTTGACAAAAGTTAATATTTTCCTCAATTAAAAACACTTAGTCGTTTAAATTGTACTTTAGTGATTGTCAATTTATTACAACCACTAAACAACTAGCAAATGAAACTTTCAAGAGAATTTAAAAACGGCTTTCTTATTTTTTTGGGCATTGGACTTTATTTTTTACTGATGAATATTGTTGGGCTTGCCGATGTCTTTTATTTAAGATTATTCAACACCCTTTTTGTGCTTTACGGCATTAACAGAACCATACAAATGAATCTTGCTGATGGTTCTTACCACTTAGCCGACAACGCAATATCCGGAATAAAAACCTCCCTTTATGGCGTGTTTATGAGTATTATTGGGTTAATTATTTACAGCTACATGCACGGTGGAGATGCTTACATTGCAACACTCTCCAAAACTTTCCTTTTTGGAGGTAATCCTCCTGTTGTACTTTACAGCATTTGTTTGCTCTTTGAAGGGATCGCCTCTACGGTGGTGGTAACCATGATGCTTTTGTTGTATTGGAACAATCGATTGGTTACTGACTTATAAAATAGTGCATTTAGGATTCTTCCATTGTTACTTCAAAACTAATTGATTACTTTTGGCCATCAAAAAATATGGCGTATGAGCACAATAAGACACAATTGGACCAAAGAAGAAATAATAGCCATTTATAATAAACCTTTAATGGATTTATTGTACGAGGCAGCAACAATACATAGAGTACACCACGACCCGAATGTAGTACAAGTTTCCACCTTACTATCCATTAAAACAGGAGGATGCTCTGAGGATTGCGGCTATTGTCCACAGTCTGCTCGCTACGATACTGGCATCGAGGGCAATGAATTAATGTCGGTTAGTCAAGTAAAAGCCCAAGCTTTACGAGCCAAATCAGGCGGATCTTCCCGAGTTTGCATGGGAGCCGCATGGCGAAATGTAAAAGATGGACCTGAATTTGATCAAGTGCTCGAAATGGTGAGAACCATCAACAAACTCGACATGGAAGTTTGTTGTACCTTGGGAATGATTACCGAAAACCAAGCCAAACGTTTGGCGGAAGCCGGTTTATATGCCTACAATCACAACCTAGATACCTCCGAAGAATATTACAAAGAAGTGATTTCTACCCGAGGTTTTGAAGACCGTTTACAAACCATTGCGAATGTTCGAAAAACAACCATCTCCGTTTGTAGTGGCGGAATTATTGGAATGGGAGAAAGTATTGAAGATCGCGCAGGCATGTTAGTAGCTTTGGCGACCTTAAATCCACAACCGGAATCGGTGCCAATCAACGCCCTAGTTCCCGTAGAAGGAACCCCAATGGAAGAGGAACAACCAGTAGAAATATGGGAAATGCTGCGCATGGTGGCGACTTCCAGAATTGTAATGCCTGAAACACAAGTGCGTTTGTCTGCCGGAAGAATGAACATGAGCAGAGAAGGTCAGGCCATGTGCTTTTTTGCAGGAGCCAATTCAATTTTTGCAGGAGATAAATTATTAACCACCCCAAATCCGAACGTTGACGATGATATGAGGTTATTTGAAATGTTGGGATTACAACCACAAAAACCATTTATAAAATTGCAACAACCCGTTACAATAGAAGCTTCTGAATCACAATTTAGCGATCTTGGCGAAAAACCAAAATGGTCAAGACCAGGGCATTCCATTGAAAAAAACTTGGAAGCAAGTCATAAAAATAAGTAACTTTTTTTTTATAAAATATATCAAAGCTTTAGTAACTTTGCTCTTAGTCCAAAAAACTAAGAGCTTTTTTTTTAACTTTTAATTTCCATTTATGAAAATGAATCTTTCTGAAATTGAACGCGTTGAAACTATTTCAAAAGAAGATTTCTTCACTCATTACGTTAAAAAGCAAAAACCTTTGGTCATCGAAAAACTCACCCGCGATTGGCCAGCTTACCATAAATGGAGTCTTGATTATATCAAAACGGTAGCCGGCGAAAAAACAGTTCCGTTGTACGATGACCGTCCTGTTTCACATAAAGATGGTTTTAATGAAGCCCATGCCAAAATGAAAATGGCAGACTATATTGACCTACTGCAATCAAAACCCACGAATTACAGGATTTTTCTTTACGAATTAATGAAAGAAGTCCCCGTTTTACAGAACGATTTCAAATGGCCAACCATCGGACTTCGTTTGGTAAAACAATTGCCAATGTTGTTTTTTGGTGGAGAAAATTCAAAAGTTTTCATGCATTACGACATAGACTACTCCAACATTTTACATTTTCAATTTCATGGAAAAAAACAATGCATGCTTTTTAGTCCAGCACAAACACCCTATCTGTACAAAGTCCCACACGCTTTAATTGCTCGAGAAGATATTGATTTTGACACACCAGATTTTGAAAAATTCCCAGCTTTACGGAAAGC
>JBOFUD010000226.1:0-4204 GCA_051652385.1 Flavobacterium sp. | reverse complement strand
TTTTTCTGCTTCCAATTTTGTTTTTTCGGCGGCTTCTTTCTTGGCGGCTATGGTTGCTTTTCGTTTTTCATTAGTGGCTTGCTGTTTGGCTTCTTTTTCTGCTTCCAATTTTGTTTTTTCAGCCGCTTCTTTTTTGGCCGCTATGGTTGCTTTTCGCTTTTCGTTGGCGGCTTGTTGTTTGGCTTCTTTTTCGTTGGCGGAAACTTCTGTTTTTGCTTTTGTGATTTTCTTTTGGGTTGCAGCTTCTTGAGCGAAAATGGTATTGGATGCGATAAAGAAGAAACATAAAATAAGTAGTTTTTTCATGGTTTTGATTTTTAGTGTTAATAGGAGTATTAAAACTACTAATAATTTTGATTCATTGGGTGTAAAGTGTTGAAAATAATAGTTTTACTGTCTCCAAAAATGCTGTAATTCCCCTATTAGTCCTGATAGGAACGGCATCCTCTTGGCTTGTCCTTCAAACAAGGCAAGAGATAGAGTGGATAGCAGGAATCCATGCCAGCTGAAAAAGCCTTTTGTTGGCTCTCCTGAATCAAATAAAGGTTAGAAATAGGCTCTTAGTTGTACGTTTCCGGTATGGATGGCCGGGCTAGTTTCGCTTTTGCGGCCTTGGTAGTTGAAATTTATATCGAGAAATTGTGTGATGTTTTTTTGTAACAACATACGCCAAGTAAGATTTTTTCCGGTTTGTAAGCCCTCGAGCATTTGGAAACCAACTGCCGATTGTGCATTGCCCTCGAATTTATTTTGATAAAAAGAGAGTTCGCCGTTGATAGTGAATTTGGCGTTTCGCGCATAACTAAAGGCCGTTCCCAGTCGGTTTTGTTGCAAGGTTTCGGCTAGTGAGTGTTGATTTTCTTTGTTTTGAAATTCATAGAATAGTTCCCAACTGGCATTTTTTGAAAATAAATAGCTGATTTTTGGTGCGATTTGATAGCCCGTAATGGTGTAGTTTTTCTCGGCATAATTTTCGGAGAATACCGAAGTAGCAATAGTTTTTGAGAAGACATTCAGCAACCAACTTTTTTGATACAAATGTTGGTATTGCAATTGGTGTGAGGCGTTATCGTTTTGCTGGGAACCATTGGAAAGTAAATTTTTGGATTTATTTTGCAAAAAGGTGTAGGTTACCGAATGTTTTTGTTTGCCACGATTATAGAATAAACTATTTCTAAAAACGGAGTTAAGCCCCAAGACATCATCTTTCGGACTTCCAAATGGGTTTAAATCAAAATTGCCTCCCTCATTTTTGATTTTTCGATCCATGATAAACGAGCTTTGGTTGTAAAAATAGGAAGCTATTTTTTTGATCCCTTTTTCGTTTTGCCATTGGTTGGGATTGATAATGAGAGATTGCGAAAATTTATTTTGATGGGTTTTGATGAAAATTTGATTGGGTAAAAACACCCGAATGTATTTGGCTAAATCCGGATAAGGGGCAATTTCAAACTCTTGAAGTTCCTGAATGCCGTTGCCGTTATAATCGTTCCAGGCATATACGCCTTGGCCGGCGGTGACTTCTAAAAAGGTAAATTCTTGTTGTGCAATCGAACCCGAATTGGTTTCGTAGGCGGTGGTACTTTGGAGTAATTGTTTCCAAAAACGGTCATTATATACGACTCTTGAATTGAGTGAGGGCTCTTTTTTGGCTGAATTTGAAGTGTATTCCAAAACGCGATAATTGGCAAAAATAGCCAAATCGCTTTTGGCTGTTTGAAACACTCTTGATTTTAAGCTGAAGGTTTGCGAATGATTCACGCGTTGTAGCATCCCATTTTGAATACTGTCGTTGGTTCTTTGTAAATAGCCCAAAGCCACGAAGACTTTGGTACTGTCGCCACGACCTGCAAAACCGCCTATTTCTGAAAACCGCTGACTGATGGGAGTGAAGGCTTGCGTACTTTTTACTTTCTCTTGATTGTTTTCTAAGCGAAAAGTAGCGCCCACCCAGTTTTTCTTTTTATGAAAACGAATTTGGGTTTGTTGTCGAATAAAATCAGATTTACTCAGTAGATTGTCGCTTTTGAGCACGCTAGTTTGGTTTTGAACACTCCAATTTGATAGATTCAAATGTGTTATTATAAGGTGTTTTTGTCCTGAAAAGGAATTGGTAAAATCTAATTTTTCGAGTTGATAGGTGGCGTTTCCTTTTAGTTTTCCTTTGTAGCTTGGGTTCCATTTGCCTTTGATTCCTGCCGTAAAAAAACTTTGATCTCCTGCGGTTGTGGTTCCTAAATTCCAATCTCGATTGAATTCGATGTTGAACAAGCGTTCTACGGTTTTGAAACTTTCGGCGATGTATTGGTAATTACCCAAAAAATCAACATTCCATTTTCCGGTAAACAAACGTTGTTTGGTATTGATTTTGGCTGCTACCCCTTTGTTTTGATTGTCATCTAAGTTGGAAAACAAGTTTTGATCGTTGTTGCTTACTCCGATTTCAAAATCGACGCTGCTTTTTTCATTCGGATTGTATTGCCCCAAAAAGGTGGCGATTTGTATTTGATTGGGGGCAATGAGCGGAATACTGGGTTCGTATTCGCCTTGTAAAATCCCGTTTAGTGGAGCTATATATTCAAAGATTTTGCCAATAGCTCCGGTATTTTTTAAGATATAATTTCCTTGATTGCTGCCAATTCTGGTAAAGCGAACGTTGTACAAAACCGCTTGGTCATCGGTAGAGAATTCAAAGTACGCTCCACTGTTGTCTCTTTTTTTCTCATATAAAATTTTATTATCAGAATAGGTGTCTTCATAAGCAGAAGGGGCATTCATTTTGCTAGGGTCATTGCCAGCATTTTTTAAAATAACAACTTGTTCTTGGGTTAAACTTTGTTGTATGGGTTGGTTTCTCAAGTCACTTTCTGCATACAAATAACTACCAAAACGCCAGTTTTTGTTGTCGTGTGATCCGCCTGCATACGTTACAATTCGGGTGTAGTTCTGATTTGTAAATTGGTATTCGACTACAATTCGCATTTCGGAAGTGATGGTAAACAAAGGCGTAAAGACTAGTTCGCCTGCGTTGTAATCCATGATATAATCGTTGTTCTCTCCTCGTTTCAGCAAATTTCCATTCACATAAACGCGCTCCGAACCCGAAACAATCAATACGTAGGCCTCGTCGTTGTTGCCTTTTAATTTGTAAGGTCCTTGGTTTCCTTCTTGACCGGTAAACGAACTTTTGGCATATTGCCCTCTTACCAAACCAACTGCAGCTTCGATTTTGGTGTGTTTCTCGCTGTTGCCCCAATCGAATTGGGTACTCAAACCTTGTACTTTTTTGCTGAAATTTAGAAATTGGGACGTCCGATTTTCTAAAAACAAATCGCCTCCGCGCACGCGCCAATCCTTGCTGTACAATTCCATAAAAATATTGTCAAACTGATCCAGTCTTTGTGAATATCCCCCGTCTTGTAGCGGAATATTACTATCTTGAAGTGAGGCGCTAATACTGACTTTGTCGGAGAGTTTACCGCTAATTTGTAGGTCTAAATTCGAATTAAGTACCGCGTTTTGATTGTTGCCCACCGTAACTCCGCGCGAAATACTTCCAGAAGTGTTGAGTCCGTCAAAAGGGGTGGTTTTTTTGGGATTCTTCTCTGCTGTTTGATACAAAGCGCCCTTCAAAGCTTCATTGCTCACCACCAGGCTATCCGAGTAGACTTGGTAGGTTTTGGTTAAAAAATCGGGATACTTTAGATACTGAATTGTGAGTTCTCCTGAATCGAGTTGGGGGTGTAACAGTAAATAGCCTTTCTCAAAATTCACGCTGTAGTTTATGGCGGGAAGCGGCTCCTTATTGTTGGTCGTTACTTTAAAAAAACTCGGATTGATACTCGTTTTTTCTAACCAAATGGTATCCGCTGTAACACGGATTTTTTTGGTGCTGTAGGACGATTGATTTTCTTGTGCATACACACCAGAAAGCCAAAAGAAGACTCCAATAAGCACAATTTTATTCCACATAGTTACGATAACGTCTAATGCTCAAAAGTAGTATTTAATAGTGAATAGCAGTTGGTAATTAGGGAATAGTGATTGGTCAGTAGATGGGTTTTGGTAATCTTCCGTTTATAAACGTTTGTGTTTTAAGCTTGAAAAGCACTATTGTTTAGTGTGTTATATTTTTTTTTGTAGGAATTAATAGTATATTTGAAAAAGGGTTTATTTAATTCCAACAACATTATTTTATACTAGT
>JBOFUD010000225.1:0-6465 GCA_051652385.1 Flavobacterium sp. | reverse complement strand
TGTGATACACCATAGAAATTGGCACTTTGGTTCCATCAGTTGCTGTAGCCCAAACACGTTCTTCAGTGTAATTATTTTTATCAAACTTGCCTCCCAAAACCTCTTGTTCCTTTAAAACTTCTTTGGTTTTGGTAGTCATATTAAAATCGATCACCGACGAAGGTGTAGCCATCGATTGATAGCTGTACCTTAGTATATCCGTATCAAAATCAATATTGGTGGTGGTATACGCATTGTAGGTTTCGTTATCAAATGGCAAGTAATAATCCCCATTTCCGCTCCAAGGCATGATACGAATATGATTCAACCCGTTGGAGCGTTCCTCTACAACCAAATAATTTTTAAAAATTTCGATACCTTCTAGCAACACTTCCTCTCGATGTTCAATTACATCTTTCCAATGTTTTTTTAAAGTAGTGGTCTCAGGCGTTTTCATCAATTTAAAATTGGTCGCCTTATCTTTATTGGTTAATATATAAAAAGAGTCTCCGTAATGCGAAATACTATATTCTAACCCACGAACTCTAGGTTGAAATATTTTAAAATCACCTTCTGGCTGATCGGCATTCAAAATGCGGTATTCACTAGTTAGGGTGCTTCCGGAACCAATTACAATATATTTTCTGGATTTTTCTTTACTAACATATACATTAAAAGTGTCGTCTTCTTCATGAAAAACCAACACATCTTCTTTTGCATCAGCGCCTAATTTATGACGGTATATTTTATCCGATCTTAAAGTAACTTTGTCTTGATGGGTATAATAAATAGTAGCATTATCATTGGCCCAAACTGATCCACCGGTAACATTTTCTATTTTATCTGAAAAAATTTCTCCAGTTTCTAAATTTTTGATTTGAATGGTATAGATTCTTCTCCCTTTGGTATCGACCCCAAAAGAGGCATATTTGTTATTGGGACTAATACTAAGTCCCCCCAATTGAAAATAAGAATGATCTTTTGCTAATTCATTGCAATTAAACAAAATCTCTTCAGCAGCGCTTAGACTTCCTTTTTTTCGAGCATAAATCGGGTAATCTTGCCCTTTTTCATAGCGTGTGATATAGTAATAGCCGTTATAAAAATAAGGAACCGATTGGTCGTCCTCTTTAATTCGGGCTTTCATTTCCTCAAAAAGTTCGGTTTGAAACTCCTTAGTATGTGCTGTTTTGGTAGTATAGTACTCGTTTTCTTGATTTAAATAAGTAATCACTTCTGGATTTTCTCTATCGTTCAACCAAAAATAATTATCAATTCGAGTGTCCTTATGTTTTACTAATTGTTTCGGAATAATTTTTGCTATTGGAGCTTGTATATTTTCAGCCATTTTTTGTGCTTTTGCCTTTGGAATAATAAATGCAAAAATAAGACAAAGCCAACCCAAACAAATCGTTCTTTTCATTATTTTTTTTTATTGATTATCTATCAGCAATATAGTAAATTTGCGTTTATAATTTTTAAAGAAATCAAAAATGGATTTAATGGGAATGATGGGCAAACTTAAAGAAACCCAACAAAAAATAGAAGACACTAAAAAGAGACTGGATACTGTTTTGATTGACGAACAAAGTACGGATGGTTTATTGAAAATTACACTCACTGCCAACACTGCTGTAAAATCAATTGCTATTGCAGATGAATTATTAGAAGATAAAGAACAACTAGAAGATTATTTGATTTTAATACTAAACAAAGCCATCAGCAGAGCCAATCAAGTGAACCAAACCGAACTTGATGCTGTTACCAAAATGGATATGCCTATGATTCCGGGAATGGACAATTTATTCAAATAGTGCATCACAAAAAAGAAAAAGGATTTATAGTACATACTACAAATCCTTTTTTTTAGGCCACAAACAAACGCTGCAAGGTTTCTATAACATAGGAATGCATCACCTCTCGATAGTCCAAATGGGTTACTATTCTAAGCTTTCCTTTGCCCAAAGAGCTTATGGCTATATTTTTTTGACGTAATTTTTCGATCAAGAGGGCATCACTCAAACTTGGAATGACTTTAAAAATCAAAATATTGGTCTCAACAGGTTCTACGGATTCTACCCAAGGTAACCGGCTTAACAGCAAACCTAATTCTTTGGCTCTGCGATGATCTTCTGTCAATCGCATAATGTTATTTTCTAAAGCAAAAATTCCTGCTGCGGCCAAATAGCCCACTTGACGCATTCCGCCACCTAAAATCTTACGCACTCGAAGCGCCCTGTGAATAGTTTCTTTATCTGCTAATAAAACCGAACCGATGGGTGCTCCTAATCCTTTGGACAAACAAACTGAAATAGTGTCAAAAATAGCGCCATAATCCTTTGGATTTTGTCTTTTCGCGACTAAAGCATTCCAAATTCTGGCACCATCCATATGAAATTTCAGATGATTACTATCGCAAACTTGCTTGATCTGCTGTAAAGTTTCTATATCATAACAAGCTCCACCTCCTTTATTAGTGGTGTTTTCTACACAAACCAAACTCGTTTTGGGACTATGGTAAAATTCGGGATCGTTAATCGCCTCAGCTACCTGACTCGCAGTAATCATTCCTCTATTACCCTCCAATAAACAACAGGAAACGCCACTGTTAAACGAAGCACCACCACCTTCATAATTATATACATGAGCATATTTGTCGGCAATAAGCTGTTCTCCAGGCTGTGTGTGTAATTTTATAGCGGTTTGATTGGCCATAGTACCGGAAGGAAAAAACAAACCAGCCTCCATCCCAAACATGGCAGCCACTCGCGCTTCTAACTCGATTACTGTAGGATCTTGTTTGTAAACATCGTCACCCACCACCGCTCTAAACATATAGTGTAACATTTCGGGAGAGGGCTTGGTCACAGTATCACTCACTAAATTAATTTCCATAAGAGTATTTATATCAACCACAGCAAAAGCTGGACTTGTGCTGTGCTATTTTTTTTATATTTTTGCAAACAAAAATAATAATAAATTATGACAACTACCGAACAAATTAAAGGTATTGTGGAGCGCCTTGGTGCGTTGAGGAGGTATCTTTGACGTTGATGCCAAACTTATAGAAATATCCAATGAAGAAGAAAAAACCTTTGCTCCCGATTTTTGGAACAATGCAAAAGAAGCGGAACTTCTTGTAAAAAATTTGCGAAATAAAAAAAAATGGATTGAAGATTATAATCAAGCCATTTCCCTTACCGATGAATTACAACTGGCCTACGACTTTTACAAAGAAGGAGAGCTGAGCGTCGAGGAATTAGATGAACAATATCAACTAGCTCAAGATCATATTGAAGCCATTGAGTTCAAAAACATGCTTTCAGACGAAGGAGATACGTTGAGTGCTGTGCTTCAAATAACAGCTGGTGCTGGAGGAACAGAAAGTTGCGATTGGGCCGAAATGTTGATGCGAATGTACATGATGTGGGGCGAAAAATACGGCTACAAAATCAAGGAATTAAACTTTCAAAAAGGAGAATCAGCTGGAATAAAAACGGTTACTTTAGAATTTGAAGGCGATTATTCGTTTGGGTATTTAAAAGGTGAAAATGGTGTGCATCGACTAGTTCGAATTTCTCCTTTTGACAGTAATGCCAAAAGACACACCTCTTTTGCCTCCGTTTATGTGTACCCACTTGCCGATGATACGATTCAAATTGAGATAAATCCCGCCGATATTTCTTGGGAAACCATGCGCTCAAGTGGAGCCGGGGGACAAAATGTAAATAAAGTGGAGACAGCGGTTCGTTTACGCCACTTTCCCACCGGAATTATCATTGAAAACTCGGAAACACGTTCTCAATTAGATAATAAAACCAAAGCCATGCAATTGCTAAAATCACAATTGTACGAAATTGAACTAAAAAAGAAACAAGCCCTTCGAGATGAAATTGAAGCCAAGAAAATGAAAATCGAATGGGGTTCGCAAATTAGAAATTATGTCATGCATCCCTATAAATTAGTAAAAGATGTTCGCACAGGATTCGAAACCAGCGATGTTGACGGAGTGATGAATGGTAATATTGACCCTTTTTTAAAATCATTTTTAATGATGATGGGACAAAGAGAGCAAGAGTAAATTTTCTTATTGATACCTTCAAGAGCGATTTCTGTATCATAACAGAAGTCGCTTTTTTTATTTAAATTTTAAGTCAACTTTTTCTTGTTTTTAAGATTTGATTAACTTTTAAAAGTTAAAAAATTAGGTACACACGCTACAAATCACTTAATTTGACAGCACGATTTATTTAATACACTTACCCTTTACATGAAATCCTACTCAATACAAGAAATTAACGATGTCCTAGAAGGCAACATAATTGGCACGCTTAGCAATAATATCACTGCACCTGAACAATTGGACTTGGCTACCACGAACCAAATTTCATTTATTGGTAGCAAAAAATACGAAAAACAATGGCTCACTTCTCATGCAAGTGCCGCCATAGTCAACAATGACATCAGCATAGAGCCCGGGGAAAACAAAGCTTTTATAAAAGTTAAAAATGCAGAATTAGCCATGGCTCAATTACTGCAACTTTTTGCCCCTGATACACCCAAATTTGATTTTGATGTTCATCCCTCTGCCAATGTTAACAATAGTACCATTCTTGGTAAAGGAGCTAAAATTGGCGCTGGTTGTTACTTAGGACCTAATGTAATTATTGGTAAAAACGTAACTATCTATCCGAATGTTACCATTTTAGATCATTCAACAATTGGAGACAACACAACGATATGGTCAGGAGTTGTAGTTCGAGAACGTTGTCAAATTGGATCAGATTGTATCCTTCATCCAAATGCTACCATTGGAGCTGATGGTTTTGGTTTTAGACTTTGTAACGAGAAAGGACTCGTCAAAATTCCGCAAATTGGAAATGTAATCTTAGGTAACGGAGTCGAAATCGGTGCGAATTCATGCGTAGATCGTGGAAAATTTAGCTCAACTATTGTTGGTGATGGTTGCAAAATAGACAATTTGGTGCAAATTGGACATAACAGTAAACTGGGGCGTTTTTGCATTATGGCAGGCCATAGCGGACTTGCAGGATCTGTAACCCTTGGGGATGGTGTAATTATCGGCGGAAGTGCCTCTATCAAAGATCACACAACTATCGGCTCGGGCGCAACAGTTGGCGCAGGCTCGGGCGTTACAGGAGATGTACCCGCTGGGAAAGTAGTTTTAGGTTACCCGGCAGTAGCAGCAAAAGATGCACTTCGACAATGGGCTATTCTTAAGCAGTTGGTGAGCGACACTAGAAAATAAGTATAAATTATGAAATATTTAAAAAAGCAGCATTTATTTGCTGCTTTTTTGTTACTTACAACGAATAACTATCAATCTACATCAATTCTCCAAGTACATAACAAAGCTTTTTGTACCTTAGCTTTCTACCAAATAACTAGTAATTCAACTATGGATTTAAACTTTAATCAAAACGAAGATCACAATAAATTACTCCTTTCTCAAATGCGTCACAAATTTTCAAAAGTAAAATTGGGTGGTGGCGAAAATAGAATAGAAAAACTGCATGCCGAAGGCAAAATGACAGCAAGAGAGCGTATCGATTATCTCTTGGATACCAATACAAAAAGCATTGAAATTGGGGCATTTGTTGGCGAGGGTATGTATCAAGAACACGGCGGCTGTCCCTCGGGCGGCGTTGTTATCAAAATAGGATATATTCAAGGAAAACAATGCATTGTAGTGGCTAATGATGCAACAGTCAAAGCAGGAGCTTGGTTTCCGATTACTGCAAAGAAAAACCTACGCGCTCAAGAAATCGCCATGGAGAACCGCATTCCTATTATTTACTTGGTAGATAGCGCTGGAGTCTATTTACCACTACAAGATGAAATTTTTCCAGACAAAGAACATTTTGGGCGAATTTTTAGAAACAACGCAATAATGAGTAGCATGGGAATTACACAAATAGCCGCAGTTATGGGAAGTTGTGTAGCTGGTGGAGCCTATTTACCCATCATGAGCGATGAGGCTTTGATTGTAGATAAAACGGGCAGCATCTTTTTGGCTGGCAGTTATCTTGTGAAAGCAGCCATTGGTGAAACAATAGATAATGAAACTTTGGGTGGCGCAACTACACACTGCGAAATATCTGGGGTCACGGACTACAAAGCCAAAGATGATAAAGATGCTTTGGATAAAATAAAAAATATTGTTGGGAAAATTGGCGATTTTGAAAAAGCAGGCTTTAATCGTATCAAATCAGAAAAACCGGCTTTAGATGAAAATGAAATCTACGGTATTTTGCCCAAAGCGAGAAACGAACAATATGATATGCTCGAAATCATCCATCGATTGGTTGATACTTCTGATTTTGAACCCTATAAAGAGGGCTATGGCCAAAGTATTATTACAGGTTATGCCAGAATAGACGGATGGGCTGTTGGAATTGTAGCCAATCAACGAAAAGTAGTCAAAACCAAAAAAGGAGAAATGCAGTTTGGAGGAGTCATCTACTC
>JBOFUD010000224.1:0-2282 GCA_051652385.1 Flavobacterium sp. | reverse complement strand
GTACACGTCCAATCTACGCCAAGTGCAGAAGCTTTGCTTTTGCCCATTTCTCCCAAAGCAAACCAACATCCTTTTCCGAAGACGATTACTGGGGTTACTTCGGCCAATGCCTCGATGATTTGGTTGATGTATTTCCAAGAGAATTCCTGGTAATCAACTGGAGAAAGCATTCCACCCCAAGAATCAAAAATTTGAACCGCATTGACTCCTGCTTTTACTTTTTCTTTCAAATATAAAATAGTGGTATCGGTGATTTTTTGCAATAAGGTATGCGCCGCAACTGGGTTAGAGAAACAAAACCCTTTGGCTGTATCAAAACTTTTAGACCCTTTACCTTCGACGGCATAACAGAAAATCGTCCACGGTGAACCCGCAAAACCTATTAAAGGCACTTCGTCGTTTAGCATTTCTTTGGTCAATTTGATGGCATCAAATACATACCCTAACGTTTCATGGACATCTGGAACAAACACCTGATTTACTTGCTCCATTGTACGGATGGGGTTAGGAATTATAGGTCCTAAATTATCCTTCAACTCTACGTGAATCCCCATAGCACGGGGTACAACCAAAATATCCGAAAACAAGATGGCAGCATCAGGGCCTACAATTCGAATGGGTTGTACCGTGATTTCGGCGGCCAATTCGGGGGTTTCGCAACGCGTGAAGAAATCGTATTTGTCACGCAAGGCACGAAATTCTGGCAAATATCTTCCGGCTTGACGCATCATCCAAACGGGTGGACGTTCTACGGATTCTCCTCGTAATGCTTTTAAAAATAGGTCGTTCTTTAACATAATTTTCGGTTTTCAGTGCGCTGTTTTCGGTGGAGTTCCGTAAAGAGACACTTGCTATTATTGATTTTATTTTTATCTCTAAACTCTTTCAACAGGAAGGAGTTTTTGTTTATTCATATTCTGCAATTACATCCTCGATCAGCGATTCAATGGTAGGTTCATCAGCCACGATGATGTTTTTGATCTTGTGTTTTTCTAAAGCTTCGGCAGTGGTTTCTCCAATACAAAAGCAGTTTTCTTTCTTAATGGCATTATTTTTCAGGTAACTTTCTACTCCTGAAGGACTGAAAAAAAGGATGCCCTCTAGTTTTTCAAGAATCTTACAAGGCGTTAAAATCGTTTCGTAAACTTGAATCTCATTGAATGCTATTCCAGCTTCTTTTAAAGCGTTTGGCAGGGTTTCTTTGCGCAAATTTCCACTAAAAAAAGTATAACTTTCACGGCCGTAAATCAAAGCGATAATTTCAGCTAAGTCGGATGCATAACTGGTATAGGCCACTACATTAAATCCGGCTTCAGATAAGAGGATCTTTGTTTTTAGACCAACACAAAAGACATTTTTGGTCTTTAAATTGTCGATATTGGAGTTTTCTAGAATCTGCTGTGCGGCATTTTGACTGGTGAAAATCAAATTATCGTTGATGTTATGTAGCTCGTATGCTTGTTTTTTTGTAGCAATAAAATCCTCCTCGAAAAGCTCAAAACCTGCGACGATCATTTTTTGACGCTGCACATCCGAAAGGGTTTTGGTTGATAAAATAACTGCTTTTGAATTCATTATTTCTTTAGTTTTTCTTTGATAGTTTTCATTAACTCAGTACCTCCGTTGTTTAGAATTTCTTCGGCGCAATGGTAGCCTAAATTTTTCCACTCTTCGATGGGTACGATTTTGTTGAGGGCTATTTTTTGTTGGCCGTCGATTGAAAAAAGGACGCCTTCAAAATGAAGGGTGTCTTCCTCCTCGTTATATTTTGCCAGGGCACCGATGGGGGCGGTACAGCCTCCTTCGAGTCGGCGTAAAAATTGGCGCTCAATATGGGTACAGACCTCGGTTTCGATATCGTTCAATTCGGATACAGCTTCACGACAAAATGGGTCTTCGGCCATGGCTACGATGACCATAGCACCTTGGGCTGGTGCGGGAATCATCCAATCTAGATTGATGAAATCGGGTGGTTTTAAGTTGATGCGTTCTAAGCCTGCAGCGGCAAAAACAGCGCCATTCCAGTGGCTGTCTTTCAATTTTTGCATGCGCGTATTGACGTTGCCCCGCAGGTCTACCACTTGGTGCTTGGGGTATTTATGCAGCCATTGGGCTTGGCGACGCAAACTTCCGGTGGCGATGGTGGCGATGGTGCCGTTGGCGTCTAGAAAATCTAGATTGCCTTTGTGGACTAAAATATCTAAGGTGTTGGCGCGCTCTAAAACAGCGGCCTGCACGATACCTTGTGGCAAAGCGGTGGGCACGTCTTTCATAGAGTGAAC
>JBOFUD010000223.1:0-2630 GCA_051652385.1 Flavobacterium sp. | reverse complement strand
GCGGTTTACGGGCATGCTATGTATTTAGGAGTCGATATCGTTACCGATAAAACATCGAGAAATCCAGACAGTCATACAGCGCTCCTAATTTGCGAAGCAATGAAGAAAAACGGAATCATAGTGTACCCAACAGGCGATTTTTATAATATTTTAAAAATAAAACCACCACTATGTTTTACCAAAGAAAATGCTGATTTTTTTGTAGCATCCTTAATAAAAATCTTATCCATAATTGAAGGATAACCAAGAAATAAAAAAATTAAAAGATAAATTATGTATAAAATGTATATCAATGGAGCCTTTGTAGCGGCTGCATCACAAAAAACTAGAACGATACTAAACCCGGCAACCAAAGCTGTAATTGCAACAGTTCCAGAGGCTCAAATTGAAGATGTTGCCGCTGCTATCGATGCTGCAAGAGCCGCGTTTGATGGCGACGAGTGGAAAAGCAAAACAGCACAAGACCGCCAGAAAATATTGTTTGCCATTGCAGGAAAAATTCGAGATAATTTTGATGCTTTCGTAAAACTAGAAGTTGAAAATAATGGGAAGCCGATACGTGAAGCTGAATTTGATATTGACGATGCGGCCTCTTGTTTTGAATTCTACGCAGGCTTAGCTACCAAAATTCATGGCGAAACAATGAATGTTCCTGGCAATTCATTTAGTTATGTAACTAGGGAAGCCATTGGGGTTTGTGCGCAAATTATCCCTTGGAATTTTCCTTTCTTAATGTGTGCTTGGAAACTTGGACCTGCCCTAGCAGCAGGAAATACCGTAGTTTTAAAACCATCGGAAGTAACACCCTTGACCGCTTTATTTTTGGCACAACTAATCGCTGAGTTAGATATTCCAAAAGGAGTCATCAACATTATAACTGGTGATGGCCCCGTTGCTGGAAACGCATTGATAAGCAGTACCAAAATTGATAAAATTGCCTTTACTGGAGGAACATCTACAGGAAAATATATTGGTAAAATTGCTGCAGAAAACCTGAAAAAAGTAACCTTAGAATTGGGAGGAAAAAACCCCGTGCTTATTTTTGATGATTGCAACATGGACTTAGCCATCGATTGGGGACTCTTTGCCGCTTTCGCCAATAGTGGACAAGTATGTACTGCAGGCTCTCGAATTTTAATTCAAGACACCATTTATGATGCATTCGTAAAACAGTTTGTGGCTCGAGCCAAAAACATACAAGTGGGTGATGGTAGCGTTGCCGAAAATACGATGGGACCCATCGTTTCGCAAGCACATTTTGATAAAATTAAGGCGTATATCGAAGTTGGAAAACAAGAAGCAAATTTGGCTTTTGGAGGCAATACAGACGATAGCAAGGGATTCTTTATTGAACCCACTATTTTTACAGAGGTCACCCCAAATATGCGTATTGCAAGAGAAGAAATTTTTGGACCGGTAGTAGCCCTTTTAAAATTTTCTACCGAAGAAGAAGCAATTGCAATGGCCAATGATACCGAATATGGTCTGGGGTATGGATTATTCACCCAAGATGTAACACGTGTTCATCGCGTAATGCCAAAAATCCGAGCAGGTATTGGATGGGTAAATTTTTATCATCCTACTTTCAACGAAATGCCTTGGGGAGGTTATAAACAATCAGGAACAGGTAGAGAATTAGGATTATACGGTATCGAAAATTACCTCGAAGTAAAACAAGTCAACATCAATTTGGATACCGAACCAGTAGGATGGTATTAAATCGGAGATGCTGAGTTTCTAAGATGCTAAGCAACTAAGTTTTTTAGGAGTTAAAAAACATACGCTTGTGATCTAAAACTTTCACTTTTTAAAAATAAACTTATAAACTTAGGTTCTTAGTAACTTAGAAACTTAAAAAAAATGATATTCAAATCTATAAATCCGTTTACGCAAGCAGTAATTGCAGAGCATGAAGTATTGACGGATGCACAATTGGCTCAAAAAATTAAAGTATCTGAATCCGCTTTTAAACATTGGCGAACTACGACATTTCAAGAAAGAGCTGATAAAATGAAAAAACTAGCCGATATTTTAAGAGCTCGCAAAGACGAATTAGGCATGCTGATTTCAAACGAAATGGGTAAAATTCTTTCAGAAGGAATTGCCGAAGTCGAAAAATCGGCTGGGAATTGTGATTTTTATGCTGAAAATGCTCAAAAAATGCTGAAGGATGAATATTACGACACACCATTCAAGAGCATGTCGGTGTATGATCCATCGGGTGCGGTATTTGCGATTATGCCTTGGAACTATCCCTTTTGGCAAGTGTTGCGTTATGCCGCTCCAGCCATTATGGCGGGAAATGTGACGCTTTTAAAACACGCACCAAATGTAATTGGTTGCGCCAAAGCCATCGAGAATGCCTTTTTGGAAGCTGGTTTTCCGGAAGGAGTTTTTCAACAAATAAACATTGATATTCCACAAGTTGAAAGCGTTATTGCTTCAGATATTGTATCAGGAATTACATTAACAGGAAGTGAAATGGCAGGATCATCTGTCGCAGCATTGGCAGGAAAGCATATTAAAAAATCAGTATTAGAATTGGGTGGTTCAGACGCTTTTATCGTTTTGAATGACGCCGATTTGGATAAAGCATCAACCGTGGCCACTCAATCCAGAATGTTAAACGC
>JBOFUD010000222.1:0-10551 GCA_051652385.1 Flavobacterium sp. | reverse complement strand
AAAACTGCATCAATATCACGTAAATATTTATCCAAAGCGATCATAGTTTCGTGGCCAGTAATTAACATCAATTTGCTTTTGGCTTCAAATGGCGTACTGTTTTTTACAAATTCATGGTACAGTTTGGTAATGAAAGTGTGTCGGAAGCTGTATAATCCATAATCTTTGCCTAATCCTAAACTATCTTTTACTTTTTTGAAACGTTTGCTGAAATAATCTCTTTTGTCCGTTTCATTGGTAGTCCAGTCTTGTCCAATTCCATTTGGAGTAAATAAATAACTCTCGGGATTGAATTTGTCTAAATCAGGTAAAGTAGAAAGTAATATCTCGGGTATGATTTTTACTTTTACGGCTTTGTTTTTTGCTCTCACGTAAATTCGTCTGTCTTTTACGTTTACGTCCTTAATTTGTAAGCGTACCACTTCAACGGGGCGCAAATGATTATACGAAATGAATTGAATGAATAGCAACAACAATTCATCGTTACTTTTTAGATAGTTGAAAATATCAATTTCTTGTTTACTACTATAGGTTTTGTTTCGCTCGGGATTGGACTTTAAGACATTGATTTTTTTGACAAAATTGTCTGGAATAATGTCGTTGTCTTCCAAAGATTGAAAAAACATCGATAAAATAGCTCGAGCATTATTACGGTTTTTGGCACTGGTAGTCGATAAAACACTATTCAAAAACGTAACAATTGTTTTTTTGTTGACCGTTGTAATGTATCGGTTTTCAAATCCGTTGGCCAAAAGCCATTTTTCAAATGATTTGATTCGAATTCTGAAATCTCGGAAACTATTATCCTTTAATGTGTTTTTCTTAAGTTCCAAAGAAAAGGTAATAGCGTCAGCAATTGAATAGTTTTTAACTTCATCAACAGGAACAGAATCTTCATTGTAAGGATTGAATCCATTCTCCAAAATATTCTCAACGGCTTTGGCTAAAATCTTAATGGCATTTTTGCGTTCTCGTAAATTTTTGAATCTATTTACGCCAGCATAGATCGGAGTTTGTCTTTCTAGCTTGTCAGTTGCAGGATTTCTAAAGGAATAATATACATACCAACGCTTCGAAATATCGCCATTTGCGTCGTATATTTTGGGTGCTGAAAATTGACTTTTGTATTCCAAATCGTATGCGTTAGCGTATTCATTTGATAAGAGGTCGATAATTTTTGACATAAAAAAACGGTTTTAAATTGCTTTAAAACCGTATAAAATCTGTGTTTTTTGATTTTTCAACCTTGTAGCGAGACCGAGATTTGAACTCGGGACCTCAGGGTTATGAATCCTGCGCTCTAACCAACTGAGCTATCTCGCCTTATTCTGGTCATGTTGATAACCCTTGAATGCGGGTGCAAATATATAAATAATATTAAAGCAGACAAGACTTTTTGGAAAAAAAAATATTTTTTTTCCAAAAAACACTTTTCAATTAGTATTAAATTCTTATATTTCCAAAAAAAAACTCCTATGGTTCAAAAAGTTAGATATGAGATTGAATTTCCGATAAATTCATCCCCTCAATTATTGTATCAGTACATATCTACTCCTTCTGGTTTAGCAGAATGGTTTGCTGATGATGTTAACTCCAGAGGAGAATTTTTTACATTCATTTGGAATGATACCCAAGAGAAAGCACGATTAGCCTCCAAAAAGTCTGGAGAAAAGGTTAAGTTTAGATGGATTGATGATAAAAATAAGGATACCGAGTATTTTTTTGAATTACATATACTTGAAGATGAATTGACTAAAGACGTTTCTTTGTTGGTGATAGATTTTGCAGAGAAAGACGAATTGAAAGAAGCGTCTCAATTATGGGGTAACCAAATATCTGATTTGAAACATCTCATAGGCTCGGTATAATAAAGTCTATTTTATGCACTATATTTGCCCTAATAAATATTTAGGGCTTTTTTTATGATAAATTTTAATGGTTTTTTGCAGGATGCTGATTCAAATTTGTTAGCGCAAAACAGAGGATTTTTATATGGGGATGGTGTTTTTGAAACATTAAAAGTCGTATCGGGTAAAATTTTGTTTTTCGAAGATCATTATTTTAGGCTAATGGCTGCTATGCGTATTGTTCGTATGCAGATTCCAATGCATTTTACCCAAGAGTATCTCGAAGAACAAGTAGCATTGCTCGTACAGAGCTTAAATTGTGCTTTGTCAGCAAGAGTGCGAATATCTATATACCGAAATGATGGCGGATTTTATTTGCCATCGGATAATGAGGTGTCGTTTTTAATGCAAGCATCTCAATTACAGAATCAATTGTATTGTCTCGATGAAAAAGAATACGAAGTAGATTTGTATAAGGATTTTTATATCTCGAAACAATTGCTTTCAACGCTGAAAACGACCAATAAAATGATTCACATTACGGGTAGTATTTTTGCTAATGAAAATGATTTGGATAATTGTTTATTGCTAAATGAAAGTAAAAATGTTGTGGAGGCGCTGCAAGGGAATTTGTTCATGCGCATGGGGAACAAATTAATAACACCGCCACTTAGTGAAGGTTGTTTGAATGGGATAATGAGAAAACAAATTTTAGAATTGGCTAAAAAGGAGTCGTCTTTTGAAGTCGTGGAAACCACAATATCTCCATTTGATCTCCAAAAAGCTGATGAGTTGTTTATTACTAATGTCATCAAGGGAATTCAGCCTATAACAAAATATAGAAAAAAGGAATTTGGCACCGCTACCGCCGATCATCTCATTACTTTGCTAAACAAAAAGATACAAATTTAGTTTAAATAAGGGTTTTCTGGAGCATTCGACCAAATCAAATAGTCTCCACCTAATTCCATTAACTGTTCTTTCCAGAAATGTGTGGAAGATTTACCGATTATCTTATTTTCATAGGGGTTTTTTGCAATAATCCACGAGTGGCTTTCCATTTCGTTTTCTAATTGTTTTTCATCCCATCCGGTATATCCTAAGAAAAAGCGAATGTTGTTTTTGCTGATGAGGCCTGAATTAATTAATTCCTTGGCAGATTCAAAATCCCCACCCCAATATATCCCGTTGCAAATTTCCACACTGTTGGGGATTAGCAAAGGAATGTTGTGGATGAAGTAAAGATTGTCTTGTTCAACCGGACCACCATTATAAATTTTAAAGCGGGCATCAATATCAGGCACCAAATCGTGTATGGTGTATTTCAAAGGTTTGTTGATAATAAAACCTATGGAGCCATCATGGTTGTGGTCTGCCAGAAGTATGACTGATCTGTTAAAAGATAAGTCACCTATTAGTGAGGGTTCTGCAATTAGCAAATGCCCTTTTTTTAACTTTTCTGTAATCATCCTTTTTTTTATTAAATTTAACTAAAAAATAAATAGTTGACCAAAAACAATCGTTAAAAAGCAGAAAAACCCTCCGTAGGGAAGGTTTTAAATGTATTATTGTTAGAAAGGATTAGTTAACTGCTCCTTCTAATTCAGCTCCTGCTTTAAATTTCACAACATTTTTAGCTGCAATTTGGATAGTTTTTCCTGTTTGTGGGTTTCTACCATCTCTTGCTGCTCTTGAAGAAACTGACCAAGATCCAAATCCTACTAAGGATACTTTTCCTCCTTTTTTCAAAGTTTCGCCTACATTTCCTAAAAATGATTCTAATGCTAATTTTGCAGCTGCCTTAGTGATCCCTGCATCAGCAGCAATAGCGTCGATTAATTCTGATTTGTTCATAATAATTAGTTATTAATTGTTGGTTAAAAATGTTATCATAGCAAATTTAGTAGGATTTACATACCTCACAAGAAATTTTGTGATTTTTAGCTAAATTTGTTAATAACTTGTTTTTTTTGTTCATAAAAGTCTTTCTAAAAAAAGTGAATTGCTTGTGAATGCCTATTTTTATTGACTTTAGAAGGCGATTGCTTTTTCTGATAAAACAATGCCATTCAAAAGATCTGATGATTTCATTTGTTTTTTTCCAGGAAATTGTAGTGTGTTAATTTCTATAAATCCATTGGCAACGGCTATTTTAATTTCTTTTTTAGTGCAAATGATGCTTCCGATTGGTTTAGAATGTGGTTCAATTACAATTTTTGAGGCATAAATTTTTACATTATATTCTTTGTCATCTTTAAAAAAGCACCACGCTGCTGGATAGGGACTTAAGCCTCTAATCAGATTATGAATGTTTTCTGCAGAGTCATTCCAGTCTATTTTGCAGTTGTCTTTATGAAGCTTGTAGGCTGTTTTTATGTTTTCGTTATCTACTTGAATCGTAGCTTTGGCTTCGTTAGTTGCTATTAATTTTAAAGTTTCGAGTACTGTTTCGCTACCAATATGCATTAATCGGTCGTGCAAACGACCTGCATTTTCCTCTTGTTCTATGTTGATTTCCTTGCTGAGGATCATGGCGCCGGTATCAATCTTGTCATCGATAAAAAAGGTAGTAACGCCAGTTTTGGTTTCCCCATTTATGATGGCCCAATTAATTGGTGCTGCGCCTCTGTAATTTGGTAATAGGGAGGCGTGTAAGTTAAAAGTGCCAAATTCTGGCATTTCCCAAACTACCTTTGGAAGCATTCTAAAAGCAACCACAATTTGAAGATTTGCTTTTAAATCGCGAAGATCTTCTAAGAAAGATTCCTCTTTCAAATTGGTGGGTTGTAAAATTTTGAGCCCATTTTCCAGGGCATATTCTTTTACAGCCGAATGTTTTATTTTTTGTCCTCTTCCAGCTGGTTTATCCGCTGCGGTGATTACCCCAACTACTTCGTACTTATTTTTGAGTATAGTATCTAGAATTCCCACGGCAAACTCTGGAGTTCCCATAAAAACGATGCGTAATTTTTCCATTTATAATAAGGTGTATTTATTGTTGGGTTGGATGCTGACTTTGTTTTGCTCCAATAATTGCTGCAAGGCAAATATAATTGAATCGGTATTTTTTTGAGTAATTTTTTCTATTTCTCTCGAATTTAAATCTTCTTTTTGCAGTAGCGAAAGGATTGTTTTTGTTAATTCTATAGCGGGTTGTACTTGTTTTGATTTGGTAATGCAATAGGAGCAAATTCCGCATTCGTGTTCGGATTTTTCTCCAAAATAGGCCAGTAGGAGTAGATTTCTACAGTGCTTTTGATCACTAATGTAATTTATAACACTGTTTAATTGATCTTTTTTTACTTCATTTTGTTGATCTAAGTGTTTTATTACACGATTAATAGTTAGATCATCTTCTCTTACTTCGTTGAAAATTATCGTAGCGTCATTGTTTTTGGCTTGGTAGTCAATGATTCCTTTTTCGGTTAATTTTTTTAATACTACGTGTACTTCAGCTTCTTTAACATTGGCTTTTTTGGCAATCAAAGAGTGATTCAAAGGCGTTGGAACGTCGTAAATTCCGGGGTAGCTTCTTAGGATGGCCAAAATGATTTCTTCGTCATTGGGATTTAGACTAATGTACCGAATCACTTCTTTGGATTCCAAAAGGAATTGTAGGGTAATTTTTTCTGAAAATTCTTGCGATAAATTCAAAATGCCTTGTTGATCCAAAAATTGAATGGCATGATACGTCTTCAAAATTGGAAAACTATATTTTGTGCAAAAATGATTTAAATTAAAGGTAAATTTTTCGTTTATTCCCTCTCCGTAGGCAATTTGAAAGTAATTGCATAACTTGATGAAGACAGTTTTTACAAAGGCGCGATCTGGCAAGTTGTGGATAAATTGTGCAGTTGCTTGAGCGCAATCTGAGGAGCTGTGTAATACAATAGAAAATGCTTTTTGGCCATCTCTTCCGGCTCTTCCGGCTTCTTGGTAGTAGTTTTCAAGATTTTCAGGTAGCTGAATGTGGATTACTGTTTTAACATTGGCTTTGTCTATTCCCATCCCGAAAGCATTGGTAGCTACCATCACTTGTACTTGTTCGTCCATCCAGCGTTGCATGTTTTTCTCTTTCTCTTTGTAAGGTAGACCGCCATGGTAATGGGTAGCTTTGAATCCAAGTGCGTTAAGTTGAGAAGCAATATCTAGGCAAGATTTTCGGTTTCTTACATATATAATTGAAGGACTAGGGTTTTTTTTCAGAATCTGTTGTATGCGATACAATTTATCTTCTGTTTCAAAAGTCATGTAAGCTAAATTTTCGCGCGCGAATGATTTTTGAAAAACCACTGCTTGCTGTAAATCTAGATCTTTAAGAATGTCGTCTTTGACTTTTGGAGTTGCAGTTGCAGTTAAAGCTAAAAACGGGATTGTAGGAAAATGTGTTTTGAGCTGTTTTATTTTTAAATAAGCCGGCCTAAAATCGTGCCCCCATTGTGATACGCAATGTGCCTCGTCGATGGCAATTAGGTTAATGGGTAGGCTTTTAATCCGATCCAAAATCCATTCAGATTGGAGTCGTTCTGGCGAAAGGTATAGGAATTTGTAGTTTCCATATTGGCAATTATCCAACAGATCAATCATTTCATCGGTACCGATGCCTCCTGTTAACGCAATTGCTTTAATATTGCGTTGCTGTAAATTGTTAACTTGGTCTTTCATTAAAGCAACCAATGGAGAAACCACCAAGCAAATGCCTTCTTTCATTAAAGCAGGAATTTGAAAACAAATGGATTTTCCGCCACCGGTCGGAAGTATTGCCAGTGTATCTTTTCCGTTGATAACTGCTTCTATTATTTCCTTTTGTAGAGAGCGGAAATTGTCGTGTTTCCAGTACTTACTTAAAATAGATAAGGCCTCTTCCATGGATTTTGTTTTGTTATCAATAAAAAGCAGCGGTAATTAAAATTATTTCTTCGAAATATGGTCTAAGATAAAGAGAATTCTGTTATCGACCGTATCTTTAGGAACTTCTATGATAGAATAACCATACTTTTGATACGTTTCTTTCAAATGAAGATGGATTTGTTGTGCTTGTTCATAGTTTTCATATCGTTCTTCATCACTTTCATAAATTTCTTCCCACGGGGGAAGCATGAAAATTTGAGAATACTGACATGCTGTGCAAGCTTCTTCAAAATGAGAAGGATAGCGGTCACCAATAAAATTTAAGTAGGCTACAACATCGGGTACGCCTCGGTCTATAAAAACCAAAGAATGATTCTCCTTCTTTGCACTCTGGTATTGATGCATCCGCCCTTCCAAAAGTTTCTGACTAAACAAAAGGGGATCTTCAAGAAACAATTGGTCGATGCCTGATTTTTGAGCTTCAGCAGTAACTTGTCTGGATATTTCGGGATAGCAACAATGTCCCAATGCTATTAATTGGTTAATGATGGTTGATTTCCCTGTCCCAGGGCCGCCAATTATTACGATGATTTCTTTTTGCACGTTTTGAAAAATAAAAATGCAAATTTACCTAAACTTATTGGTTTCTTAAACATTTTTGCCTCAAGATTATTGCAATGTGTTTTTTTTGAACGAATTTAACACGTTGTTAGCTTAATAAAGGATTGGTGTCCTTTTTGATAGGGTTCAAAGACTCAGCGGTGACTTGGAAGTACATGTGTTTTGTTTTATTCAGAATACACTTGTTTTGAGATGATATTTTCTTAAAAATAATAGTAAACCAAGAACAAAATTCTTGAATCTGCTTTCAAAAATGTATATTTGCGTTTATTTTAATTTAGTGATGGATAAAGACAAAGAAAAAGAAGTTGCTGCTTTTTATGAAAGATTGCAAGTTGAATTGGATAAAAGTAATACTTGGCCTGCCGAATATTTGTTCAAGTTTATTGTACCTTCAGTTGATGAAAATGTAGTTAAAGTAGAAGAAGCATTCAATTGTATGGGTGCGGTTATTAAAACCACAAAGTCTAAAACAGGAAAATTTACTAGCGTTTCTGTTGATGTGACTATGAAAAACTCACAAGAAATTATTGAGAAATACCAAGAATTATCGACAATTGAAGGTATTGTTTCCCTATAACTATGATCGAAAAATATAAAAAAGAAAACGCTAATGACGTAGTGTATCATTTAGAATATAATTCTGAAAGATTGCATTTAATCATTCCTGAGTACGGTCGACATTTGCAAAAATTGATCGAACAAGCCACCACGATAACCAATGATGAAGAGCGCAACAAAGCTGCAAATTACATCATTCAAGTCATGGGAAGTTTAAATCCTCATTTACGAGATGTGCCTGATTTTCAGCATAAACTTTGGGATCAATTATTTATTATGTCCAACTTTCGGTTGGCAGTAGATTCACCGTATCCTATCCCTTCCCGTGAGGTTTTGCAGTTAAAACCCGAGGTTTTGCAATACCCGCAAAACTATCCAAAATACCGTTACTATGGTAATAATATCAAGTACATGATTGATGTAGCCAATAAATGGGAAGAAGGCGAGATGAAAAGTGCTTTGGTCAAAGTAATTGCCAATCATATGAAAAAATCATATTTGAGTTGGAATAAAGACACCGTAAAAGACGATGTTATCTTTGAACATTTGTATGAGCTTTCAGACGGAAAATTAAATTTATTACAAAGCACCGAAGAACTTTTAGGAACTACCGATTTGTTACGAACCAACAAAAGGATGTCGAATAAAATTAGTCCCGCTAGTTCTCAGAAAAATCAACTCATTAAAAACAAAGCGGGTAAGGCACCCATTCACAAAAATCAAAATAGAAAAACACAATAATTGTTTGTAGGCAATTATTAGACATTATAAATACAAGTACAATGGGAATTTTTAAAATCGAAGGCGGAATTCAGTTAAAAGGTGAAATCACCCCTCAAGGGGCAAAAAATGAAGCATTACAAATATTATGTGCTGTATTGCTTACTCCAGAAAAAGTTACAATCAATAACATTCCAGATATTATTGATATCAATAAATTAATCACATTGTTGGGGAATTTAGGTGTAAAAATTCAAAAAAACGGCACTAGTTCGATTACTTTCCAAGCTGACGAGGTCAACATGGGGTATTTGGAAACCGAAGCTTTTAAAAAAGAAGGCGGTTCTTTACGTGGTTCGATCATGATAGTAGGACCTCTTTTGGCCCGTTTCGGAAAAGGATACATTCCTAAACCAGGAGGAGATAAAATTGGAAGAAGAAGATTAGATACGCACTTCGAGGGTTTTATCAATTTAGGAGCAAAATTTAGATACAACAGAGAAGACCATTTTTATGGAGTAGAAGCTCCAGAAGGTTTAACGGGTGCCAATATGTTGTTAGACGAGGCTTCGGTTACTGGAACCGCAAATATTGTCATGGCGGCTGTATTGGCTAAGGGAACCACAACGGTTTACAATGCCGCTTGCGAACCGTATTTGCAGCAGTTATGCAAAATGTTGAATGCTATGGGAGCCAAAATTTCTGGTGTAGGGTCAAACTTATTAACCATTGAAGGCGTTGAAAAGTTAGGCGGATGTGAACATCGTATTCTTCCAGATATGATCGAGATTGGTTCTTGGATTGGATTGGCAGCGATGACAAAATCTGAGATCACCATAAAAAATGTAAGCTGGGAAAACCTTGGCGTTATTCCAAATGTATTCCGTAAACTGGGTATAACGTTAGAAAAACGAGGTGATGATATCTTTATTCCTGCTCATGTTAACGGATATGAAGTAAAAACAGATATTGATGGTTCTATCTTGACGATTGCCGATGCGCCATGGCCTGGATTTACACCTGATTTATTGAGTATCGTTTTGGTTGTAGCTACGCAAGCCAAAGGTGATGTGCTAATTCATCAAAAAATGTTCGAAAGCAGGTTGTTTTTCGTGGATAAATTGATCGATATGGGGGCCAAAATCATTCTTTGCGATCCACATAGAGCGGTTGTTATTGGTCATGATTTCAATTCGCAATTGAAAGCAACTACGATGTCTTCACCAGATATTCGTGCAGGTATTTCATTATTGATTGCTGCTTTGTCTGCCAAAGGGACGAGTACCATTCAAAATATTGAACAAATCGATAGAGGATATGAGCGTATTGATGAGCGTTTAAGAGCTATCGGAGCCAATATTGTAAGAGCTTAAAAAAATAGTAAATATACTAACAAATCGTTTAAATTTCTGTCAAAGCTATTTAAACGATTTTTTAATTGGTCAAAACATGAGTAATGAACAAACGGCGATTAAAGCCACTTATTTCAGTATTATTGGCAATACTTCTTTGGCAATTATAAAAGGATTGGCTGGTTTTTTTGGCAATTCGTATGCTTTGATTGCAGATGCGATTGAGTCCACCACCGATATTTTTGCCTCGTTTTTGGTGCTTTTCGGCATCAAGTATTCGAACAAACCGGCCGATGAGAATCATCCTTACGGTCATGGTCGTGCGGAACCTTTGATTACGTTTTTGGTAGTTGGTTTTTTGATAACTTCGGCTACTATTATTGCTTATGAAAGTATTCAAAACATTGGAACACCGCATCAATTGCCAAAATCATGGACGCTTTATGTTTTGGGAGCGATTATTATTTGGAAAGAATATTCTTTTCAGTTGGTAATGAAAAGAAGCAAAGAAACCAACAGTTCTTCATTGAAAGCTGATGCCTGGCATCATAGGAGTGATGCGATTACTTCGGTGGCGGCTTTCTTGGGAATTACTATTG
>JBOFUD010000221.1:0-7741 GCA_051652385.1 Flavobacterium sp. | reverse complement strand
GTATCGTACTTCGGCTACTTTGTAATTGCGTATCGACAAACGTTCTATTTGCAAATCTTCGGCTTCTTCGGTATCACGAACACCAAAATAAACCAAATTTTCAGGTTGAATTTTAGGCCCATTACAACCTATTTGTTTCATTTCTTCCCAATATTTTAGCGTATTTTCATCTAAATCATTGGTTTTGCACGCCAAATTGTCATTCGCTAATGCAGCCGCCAATGGCATACCGTGAATATTGCCCGAAGGTGAGGTGTAAGGAGAATGCAAATCGGCGTGAGCATCAATCCAAATCACTCCGACGTTATGATCGGGATAGGCCGATTTTACACCACTAATAGTGCCCAACGCAGAGGAATGATCTCCAGAGAGCACTATCGGAAAGTAATCTGCTACATTTCGCTGTATAGAATGACTAAGACGATTACACTGCTCTACAACATGTTCGATACGCTTAGCAACCGAACTATTATTTTTATCGTAAATAGACTCATTATGTGTTTTAATATCTTCAAAAGGAAACTGATTGAAATAATCACTCCCTTGATTGATCGCCGCAATTTCAATAGCATCAATCCCTAAATCGGAACCACGCGTACCTGCCCCAATATCGGAGCGGTTTTTAATCAATTTAATCGGTTTCATATGTAACTAAATAAAATCAAGTAACGATTTTTCGATAATCGCCAGACATTCTCTAATCTGCGCCTCCGTAATAACCAAAGGAGGAGCAAATCGAATTTTATTGCCATGAGTTGGTTTAGCCAATAAACCATAATCGCGAAAGCGCAAACAGATATCCCAAGCTAAATCCGAATTTTCATCGCTATTGATTACTATTGCATTTAATAATCCCTTACCTCTTACCAAAGTAATCAAGGGGTTTTTAGCCGCAATATCCCTCAATCCTTGTCTTAATATTTTTCCTAAACGATCGGAATTGGCAGCGAGATTTTCGTCCTTCACCACTTCAAGAGCAGCTATCGCTACCGCAGCAGCAATGGGATTCCCACCAAAAGTGGAGCCGTGTTGCCCAGGCTTAATAACGTTCATAATCTCGTTATTTGCTAACACTGCCGATACAGGATATACTCCCCCAGAAATCGCTTTTCCAAGAATTAAAACATCAGGTTTTACTTCTGGTGTTTTCTCACAACCTCTTTCACAAGAACAAGATCCACAAGTCGCCAATAAACGACCGGTTCGTGCAATGCCTGTTTGTACTTCGTCGGCAATAAAAAGAACGTTATGCGCTGCACAAAGCGCCTTGGCTTTGGCTAAATACCCTTCGGAAGGCACATAAACACCAGCTTCACCTTGAATAGGCTCTACCAAAAACCCAGCTATATTAGATGAAGATTGCAAGACTTTTTCCAAGGCTTCACAATCATCATAAGGAATACTGATAAAACCCTCGGTAAAAGGTCCAAAACTTTTTCGAGCGCCTTCGTCATTAGAGAAAGAAATAATCGTAGTGGTACGCCCATGAAAATTGTTTTCGCAAACAATGATCTGTGCTTGGTTTTCAGGAATACCTTTAATTTCGTAGGCCCATTTTCGACATAACTTCAAAGCTGTTTCCACGGCTTCTGCTCCAGTATTCATAGGTAATACCTTATCAAAACCAAAATAATTTGTAACGTATTCTTCAAATGCTCCCAACTGATCATTATGAAAAGCTCGAGACGTTAAGGTTAACTTTTGTGCCTGTTCGATCATCGCTCCCACTATTTTCGGATGACAGTGCCCCTGATTTACGGCTGAATAAGCCGAAAGAAAATCAAAATATTTTTTTCCATCAACATCCCAAACATATACACCTTCGCCACGTTCTAAAACTACAGGTAATGGGTGGTAATTGTGGGCGCCATATTGGTCTTCTTTAGCGATCAAAACTTGCGATTTTGAAGAAAGTATTGGTTCAGATTGTATCATTTTTATGGTCTTTAATTAATTTATAGTAACAAAAGTACAATTTTTTTTCAAAAAACAGATTCAAAACATAAATTTTGACTTATTTTTTTATTGATTAAAATAAATTTTATAAAATTAGTTAAATTTAAAAGTCATTTTATTATATTTGAGTTCAGTTTGGCAGTATCATTTCAAAATGAAATAAAAATAATTACTTTTATCACCTTGAAATAAAGTGATTTTAACTTAAAAAAGCCTGTCGAAATGGAAATATTAGATGAATTTGACATCAACATTATCAAAGAATTAGAGAAAGATGGCCGAATGGCTTTCTCTGCCATTGCTTCAAATCTAAAAATTTCGAATACGATGGTGCATCAACGCATTAACAGATTGATGGATCAGGGCGTAATTACTGGAATCAAACCTGTCATTAATGAAAAAAAAATAGGCTATGATTGGGGTGCATTTACAGGGATTACCCTAAATAAAGATGCCGATTCTAAACGCGTGATCGATGCATTAAAAGATATCCCAGAAATTACGGAATGCTATTTTATCACGGGCTCCTATACGTTGTACATTAAAATGATTGCAAAAGATCATGAACATATGAGAAGATTACTGTACGAAAAAATAGACAATATCCCAGGCATTGCCAAAACTGATTCTATTATTGAATTAGGGTGTGCCTTTAAGCGCAATGTAACTTTTTAAACCACTAAATAATGCTCCCTGATTCCCTAACCAAACCAACCAAAAATGGCTTTTTATTAGCTTCTCTACTCATATTATCGTCTAGCTTATTGGCCTGTGCTAGTGATTCTGGCGAAGCTGAAAAACCAGCTCCACCCCCCTCTTACACTCCTATCCCCTCTTCCATAGGAATTGTAGGAGACGCAAAAGATGTAACCGTGACCACTAGTTCCGGCACCGTTTTGATGGGGGGTTCGACAGATGTCGATAGCGCAATGAAATGGATGATAAACAAAAGTATCGGTGGAGATGTAGTAATCATTAGAGCTTCAGGGGCAACGGGTTACAACCAATACCTCTATGATTTAGTAAAAGTGAATGGAATTAGCCAACTGAACTCAGTTGAAACGCTACTTATCAATAGTACCGATCTTGCTAACAATCCAAAAGTAGCCGAACGCATCAAAGAAGCCGAAATGGTATTTATTGCCGGTGGAGACCAAGCCAATTACATCCGCTTTTGGAGAAACACTTTGGTAGAAGATGCGCTTAATTACCTAATTAACACCAAAAAAGTACCCATTGGAGGAACTAGCGCAGGTTGTGCCATTCTTGGCGAAGCTGTATTTACCGCCGAAAACAATACCATCACTTCTGAGGAAGCACTTTTAAACCCTTTTAATCCTAAAATTACTTTGATCAAAAGTGATTTTATCAACAGTCCCTTCCTTAAAAATACCATTACTGATACCCATTATAATAACCCCGACAGAAAAGGCAGGCACATTACTTTTCTAGCCCGGTTAGCAACTGATTTTAAGTGGCAACAACCCAAAGGAATTGGAGTGCAAGAAGAAACTGCGGTTTGTATTGATGAAAATGGAAAAGCGGTCGTTTATGGCACTGGAACCGCGTATTTTTTGAATGGCAATAGTGAAAAGCCTGAACAATGCACTCCAAATAACAAACTAAGCTGGATAAACAACAAAAAAGCCATTCAAGCCTATTTAATTGAAGGAAAAGAAACCGGAAATGGTACTGTTGATGTAACTAATTGGAGTACTGTTTCTGGCGGTAGCTATAAAAACATGTACGTTACCGACGGCATTCTTTCTATTGAATAGCAACAGCAGACCATCCCAGTTTAAAATTTTTCACTACAAATATCACCTGTTATGCAATTGCCTAAAGTACGACTATCCCAATTTCTCATTACCGTTCTTTTACTGGCCACCACCATTGTAGAAGCTCAAAAAAACAAAGGAAATTTATTCATCATTGGTGGCGGAAAACGCTCTGATGTATTGATGAATCAGTTGCTAAAAGTAGCTGACTTAAAAACTAAAGATTTTATCGTGGTGCTTCCAATGTCAAGTGAAGAACCTGATAGCGCTTATATTTATTTCAAAAAACAGGTAAGCAAACTAACCCCTCATCCTATTGTGATGCTCAATTTTGACAAAACAACCAGTCAAAATAAAGCCCTGACCGATTCACTACAAAAAGCCAAACTCATTTTTATAAGCGGTGGCGATCAAACCCGATTTATGGGAGTCGTTCGCGGAACCCGAATTTATGATGCCATTCACAAAGCACATCAAAACGGCAGTACGATTGCAGGAACTAGTGCTGGTGCAGCGGTAATGTGTGAAAACATGATTACGGGAAACCAAAAATTAGAGATAAAATACACGGAAACATTTGACAATATCCGGTATGATAATCTTGAAATTAACTCAGGTTTGGGTTTACTGAAAAACGTAATTATCGATCAACATTTTCTAAAAAGAAGTCGCTACAATCGATTACTCACCGGCTTAGTCGATTTTCCCAATCATATTGGAATTGGAATTGACGAAAGCACCGCCATTGTCGTCAGAGACAAAACTATTGAAGTTGTAGGCGAAAGCGAAGTCATCGTGGTTAAAAATCCTAAAGAAATCAAGAAAGCTCCCAAAAATCATCTCGTTAGTATCAAATCTTTAGAGATGAGTGTTTTGATTGAAGGTCAAAAATTTAAAATTAGATAAAATGAAAACACAATACATTTGGGCAATCATTTGGATGCTAGTATTGAGTCCATTTACTTCGATTTGGGCACAACAAGTAACCGCTTTAGAAATAAAACGAATGGAGCAACAGGCCAAACAAGTCACCATCATTAGAGACAATTGGGGCATCGCTCACGTCTTCGGCAAGACTGATGCTGATGCTGTTTTTGGTATGTTGTACGCGCAATGCGAAGACGATTTTAAACGGGTCGAAATGAACTATATTGATAAATTAGGACGCTCGGCAGAAATAAAAGGAGAAGGCGTTTTGTACAACGATTTGGAAACCCGTTTGCTTATTGACGCTGAAGAAGCCAAAGCCGATTACAAAAAAGCAGCACCTTGGCTCAAAAAACTAATGAACAGTTATGCCGATGCCATCAACTATTACTTGTACAAACATCCTGAAGTAAAACCAGTATTGCTGACACGTTTTGAACCTTGGTTTCCCTTGCTATGGACCGACGGTAGCATTGGCGCCATTAGCACAGCCGATTTAACTACTGGTGAACTAAAAACTTTTTACTCTGGCAACAACGACAAAGTAGCGTATGTAGAACGAGATGTAAATGTACAAACGGGTTCTAATGGTTTCGCCATTGCTCCTTCAAAATCAATTTCGGGCAATGCGCTTTTGTACATCAATCCACACACTACTTTTTATTTCAGACCCGAAATCCAAATCAGTAGCCAAGAAGGACTGAACGCCTACGGGGCAGTAACATGGGGTCAGTTTTTTATCTACCAAGGTTTTAATGAAAATTGTGGTTGGATGCATACATCTTCAAATGCTGATGTAGCCGATACGTATGCTGAAAAAATAGTCGAGCAAAAAGGGAAACTTTTTTATGAATACGATGGGAAATTATTGCCAGTAAAAGAAAAAAATATCGTTCTAAAGTATCTGGATAAAGGACGGTTGACCTCCAAAACCATCAAGACCTATGCCACCATTCACGGACCTATTATGGCCAAAAGAGACGGAAAATGGATCAGTTTACAATCCAAAAACCGCAATATGGAAAGTTTGGTACAAAGTTGGGTAAGAACCAAATCAAAGGATTTCAAGGATTACCAAAAAGCGATGGATTTAAAAGCAAACACGTCAAACAATACAGTGTATGCAGACAACAAAGGGAACATTGCCTATTGGCACGGAAACTTTATTCCGATGCGTGACAAAAGTCTCAATTGGGCCAAAATAGCAGATGGCACCACCTCCAAAACCCAATGGAAAGGCTTACATCCAGTATCTGAAACCGTTCATTTGTACAACCCAAGTAACGGATGGCTCCAAAATTGCAACTCTACTCCCTATTCGGTGGCAGGCAACAATAGCCCAAAAGAATCCAACTATTTACCCTATATGGCGCCAGACGGCGAAAATTTCAGAGGAATCAATGCTGTCCGTATTTTCAGTCAAGACAAAAAATACACCTTAGACGATTTGATCGCAGCAGGTTACAACACTAAACTTTCTGCTTTTGAAGTGCTACTTCCTGCTTTGATTGCTAATTTTCAAAAAGATGCTCAAGCTCAAGAACCCAAATTCAAAAATTTGGAAGCTCCCATCCAAGTGTTGAAAAATTGGAATTATTATTCGAATGTAAATTCTGTAGCGACTACTTTAGCTAATGAATGGGCGTTCAAATTGAATCCAATTTTGCAAAAAGTCTACATTGACGAAGGCGAAAAAGATCAAGTAGAGAATATGACGGAGTTTGCCAAAATAGCTACTATTGATGATATGCTACCACAATTGCGAGAAGTTATTCAGGAATTACAAGCCAAATTTGGAAAATGGGAAATTCCGTGGGGCGATATCAACCGTTTTCAACGCCCTTCGGGAGCTATTGATTTAACGTATGATGACAACCAAGAAAGCTTAGCTATGGGTACCGCATCAGTATTGTGGGGAAGTTTGCCCGCTTTCAAAAGTTCGTACCAAAACAACAGCAAAAAACGATATGGTTACAACGGCAACAGCTTTATTTGTGCGGTTGAATTTGGTCCAAAAATAAAAGCGAAATCTTTATTGGCAGGAGGAAATTCAGGAGACCCGAACTCGAAACACTTTTTTGATCAAGCCAAAAGATATCAAAACGCCCAATTCAAAGACGTTTTATTCTACAAAGAAGACATCCAAAAAAATGCTGAGAAAACCTATCATCCTGGTGAATAATCTCAATCTATAATTCAAATGCCCTCGTAAATTTTTCACGAGGGTATTTTTTTTTGAGTAATATTACTGATATTTGTTAAAAACTAACCCTATGAAATCGCCATTAACAAAAGTTTGTTGCAAACAAACACCGATAAGTAAAAGGCGATTCCCTATCTGACCGCTAACAAATAACTTTTTACATATATGAAAAATATAACAGTTCTTTTCTTTGCACTACTTTGCAGTCTGTCAGGTAATGCCCAACTAAAAGCCTTATCCTATCAAGATGACAATCAAAAACTAAACGGCTTTGCCATTCAACCCACGAAAAAGAGCAGCCAAAAACCAGGAATTCTAATTCTTCCCGCGTGGAGAGGTATTGATGACCATGCCAAACAAACCGCAATCGAATTGTCAAATCTAGGGTATCATGCCTTTATTGCTGATATTTATGGCGAAGGAAATTATCCAAAAGACAATGGGGAAGCGGGAAAAAATGCTGGTTTTTACAAAAAGAACACCGACTTGTATCAGAAAAGAATTAGCCTAGCCTTGGCACAACTTATTCAATCAGGTGCTAATCCTGATAATATTGCGGTGATTGGTTTTTGTTTTGGAGGAACTGGCGCTTTAGAAGCCGCACGAGGCAATTTGAACGTCAAAGGTGTGGTATCCTTTCACGGCGGTTTAGGCAAAGATGCGACCCGTACCACTACCCCAATCCAAGCCAAAGTTTTAGCTTGTCACGGTGCCGATGATCCTTTTGTACCCAGAGAAGAAATTGCAGCCTTTCAACAAGAAATGCGCGATGCCAAAGCCGATTGGGAAATGATTTATTATGCCAATGCGGTACATTCTTTTACCGATCCCAAAGCAGGAAACGACAACTCCAAAGGTGCCGCTTATAATGAAAAAG
>JBOFUD010000220.1:0-4367 GCA_051652385.1 Flavobacterium sp. | reverse complement strand
TCTTTGATGAATTCAAAACTGATGTCTCTGCATGTTTTTACAAAGAACCTTTTGGGGGCTTGCGGCACGTATCGCATGAGTGTCATGAGCGTGGTTTTTCCGCAGCCTACAGGGCCAGAAAGTAAAATTCCTTTGGTGAGGTCGATATTGAACTTTGTAGCGGTTATTTCATCATCTAGGAAATAACAAATCAATTTTGAGATGTTCGGAATATCCTGTTCGTGAAAACAGAATTTTTCTCCAAAATCTTTTTTTCCTTTTTGTTCTAACCAAAGCACTATTTCAGGGTAATTGAATTTTGATTGCATAGTTATCGGGTGTCGGTTGTCGGTTTTCGGTTGTCGGTTTTCTGTTATCAGTTATCCGTTGTCGGTTTTCGGTTGTCGGTTTTCGGTTGTCTGTTATCAGTTATCCGTTTTCGGTTATCCGTTTTCGGTTTTCGGTTTTCTTTTATCGGTTTACAGTGGTTCGGCATAGTTTTTATCGGTTGGGGTATGCAAATTTTGGGCGCGTGTTTGCTCTTTTGCATAATTTTGATTTGGGTTGTTCCCTGCAAATTTTGGCGTGTTAAACATCCAGTTCCGTGCAGATGCTTTCCAATCTTTCATTTTGGTTTTTCCACCAATGAGCCAACCGTTGCTGCTGTAGTAATTGAAATACCTTTCTGCTTCCAATTCGGTGTTTTCTTGAAACTTGAAATATTCCTTGACCAATTCCAATGTTGGCTTCTCGTCCTTCGACGTCGCTCTGGATGGCTCGCTCGAAGTGACCATTTTTTCCTTTTGCTGACTTTTTTTATTTTGTTTTTTTTCGGTGTCGGCGAATTTTTTAAAAATTTGCTGATTGTCATCAGCGAATGCGAATGGCATTTCTTTTTTTTCTTGATTTTCTAAAAATAAATTATCATTTAAAATTTTAAACTCGGGTTCTATATCTAAGTTTATATTGTTTGTATATGTTTTATTATTATATATATGTACCTGTTCAGTAACCTGTTCAGTAGCCTGTTCAATTTTTGATGAGGTTCGTTCATTTTTTGCACCTGTTCGGTTGTCTACCTGTTCAATTTTTGATGAGGTTGTTGCTTCGTTTACTGACTTTGATTTGGAACCATCCAATAAGCTGTGGATTGTGATCGATGTTCCTGAATAGGGATTGAACGATGGATTGTAGTCTAAATAGCCTAATCGTTCTAAATCCTTAATGCATTTGTGGAAGGTGGCGGTTGAAGAAATTTTACTGCCTCTCATCATTTCGTTGCGCGTTATCTCCACTGGATTCTTAAATCGATTGATGTTCCAATATTGAAAAATGGTGATGTACAAGCTGATGTGCGTTGGATTGAGTGCTTTTTCCACTGCAATGCAGTTGAAGAAACCGGTGAGGTGTTTGATGTAATTCATGGTGGTTGGTAGTTTTTTGGTTGGTAGTTAGTCGTTATTTTTCAAGGATTTTTAAGATGTCTTCATAGTTGTAATAGATGATGCTGCCGACTTTGGTGTAGTGCAACGTTCCGTTTATCCGAAGGTTTTGTAAGGTGCCAGGCGATATTTTTAGCAGCTTTCGTACTTCTCCGGATTTTAGCCATTGTTTGGGTTCTGGGTTGTGGTTTAGGATTTCTTTGAGTTCAGCAATCAAGTTGTTTTTGAATTCAACTAAATCTCCTTTAGTAATTAATTGGTGGCTAAACAGGGTTGGGCTTTCTTGTGTCATGCTGTTGGTTTTTAATGGGTTATGACGCAAATTAAATGAAGTTGAAATTAAAAAACACCCAAGTTGGGTGAACCTTGGGTGTTTTTTTTATGCAAAATATACTAAAATCAATTATTCATCATCTTGATCTTTGCTGCGTTTGTTGATGTTGTCCTTTAATTGATCTATGAATTTGGTTATGTTTATTTTACGTTTTTTAATTTCATTCCATACTCTGTAGATATCCCCTAAATCAATATCGTATATTTTTTCATAGTGTTTTGCGATTTCAGCGATGTCTGCTTTGCCGTGGTTGAATGCTTTCTGAGCATGCAGGGCGTAAATCATTTCGATAAGTGCCGTTTTGCTTTCTGTCCATTGTAATGGTGGTGTTTCCATGAAAGAATTGACCGCAGCGGATTTATTGTTGGATAAATTTTTAATCTTGTTTTCAATGTATTCTTGATAGATTTCATTGGAAAGAATTGTAGCAGCCTTAAAATCATGAGTCGTGGAGAACCGATGATCTAATTCGTAATAAAATGTTTCAAGATTGAATTCAATTTCATCGTTATTTCTGGTAAAAATGCGTTCGTCAATAAAATCGCTACCCTGTCTGTAATAGTTGTAAAACTCCAAGTTTTCACTGAAATAAATGGAAAGTTTATTTAGTTCGTTATTCAAAAAAGCTCTTTGTTTTTTTTTACTTCCTATCGGTTTTGAAGTTTCTAGTTTTCTTACATTTTTAAAATAAATCAGTTTCGAAGTGAATTTGGGTTTGGTGTGTTTGAAGAATGTAATTTCTTCTTGCGCCGATTCAAATGGATTCGCTAATACATGTTCTTTCAGTTGTTTTAAGTGAACTACGACCACTTCTATTGATTTGTCGCACATGGTAATTGGATTGTCGTAATCGTAAGCTATTTTGTTTAAATTTTCTTCAAGTTCAAACAAAATTGTTCTAATAACAGTGTTCATTAAATGTGTTTTAATTAAGGTTAGTTTTGGGTTTTTGTAATAAAAGCCGGCAAAAGTAACCTTAATTTTCATGCAAAATAACAGGATAAAAGCTATTTATTGTATTCCGTTAATTCTCAAAAGCTTAGTGTTTACATTTTTTTTGCTCCTCTGTTTTCGTATTTAGTGCAAATTTGTCTCGAAGTATTTTCATGTCTTCGCTTACTTTTTTGTCCAGGACTTTGGCGTAATGCTGCGTTGTACGTAAGTTTTTGTGACCAAGCATTTTGCTTACGCTTTCGATTGGAACGCCGTTGGTCAGGGTTACAGTAGTAGCAAAAGTATGGCGAGCAATGTGAAACGTGAGTTCTTTCTCGATTTCACAAACTCCTGCAATTTCTTTGAGATAGGCATTCATTTTTTGATTACTGAAAATAGGAAGTAAGCGATCTTCGTTAATAGATTGCGGATGATTCTCATATTTGTCGATGATCATTTGCGTAACAGGAAGGATTGGGATTTTGGAAGCGGATTCGGTTTTTTGTCTGTGGGTAAAGATCCATTTCTCGCCGTCAATACCGATGCTTATGTGTGATTTTGTTAGGTTTTTGACATCGATGTACGCCAAGCCGGTAAAGCAGCTGAAAAGGAAGATATCGCGCACGAGGGACAGTCGTTCTGTTTTGAACTCTTTATCGGTAATGGTTTGAATTTCTTCTTCGGATAAATACACGCGTTCCACTTCTTTGACTTTCGATTTGTAGTTGGCAAACGGATTTCTATCTATCCAATGGTTGGCCAAGCAAATCTTGATGATTTTATTGAAGTTCTTGATGTATTTAACCGCAGTATTATTGGAGCAATTGCGAACGCTTCTGAGATAGAATTCATACTCGGTTATAAAAGCATGATCTATTTTGTCGATTTCGATATCGGAAACCTTGTATTTCCATTGCAAGAATTCAATGGTGTGGCTGAGCGATGTTTTGTAGCGCTCGAGTGTTCCAGGGGCGTACTCTTTGCCAAGCAATTCTTTTATTTTGTTGTTGTGGTCTTGGAAAATGGGGATGAGGGTTCTTGCTCGTTCTTCGGTTCCGAGTAGTTTGTTTTTTAATGTTTCGGAGGTAATGGGAATATTTTTATGGATGAGTTCCATTTGAATATCAATAATCTTGATTTTGAACATATCAAGATGGCTATTTATTGAACGAGCTTCTCCTGAACTTCCTTTCATTTTGCCTGCTTCGGTCGACCATTTTGAGATTTCTACAAATCGGTTGGTGCTCAATTCGATTCTTTTGCCATTGATGGTGATACGTGTGTAAATAGGGACTAAGCCGTTTACACTGGCTTTTGCTCTCTTTGCGTAAAAGAGAATGGATACTTTTGTTTTCATAGCGGTAACCTTTTAGTTTTACTTCAATTTAATTCTAAAAAGACTACAACACAAGATGTTCAAATAATGAACGGCTTTCTGAACATGTACCTATTCAATAATTGAATAGGTTAGTAAACAGGTTCGAAAGCCTTGTGTTTACTAGTCTTAGAAATAAATTCGGTTACCCAAAAGTTTTGAGTTTTAGGGTAACCGATTTTATCCCCTAAGGAACACGCATTAATGAATATTTTGGAGGGGGTGTAAAAGAAAAAACCCTCTAAATCATACGATTTAAAGGGTTTTAATTCAATTTGCTTTCCAGCTGGCGGAGAAAGAGGGA
>JBOFUD010000219.1:0-2551 GCA_051652385.1 Flavobacterium sp. | reverse complement strand
TGTTGGTTTTTAACAACAAAGAAGAAGCGGCCTATTATCTGAATGATATGGAGGAATTGGTGGGCGAAAAAGACGTTTTGTTTTACCCCGCCTCTTTTCGAAGACCCTATCAAATTGAAGAAACCGACAACGCCAATGTCTTGTTGCGTGCTGAGGTATTGAACCGCATCAATTCACGTAAAAAACCAGCGGTAATTGTCACCTATCCCGAAGCGCTTTTTGAAAAAGTAGTCACAAGGAAGGAATTGGATAAAAACACCCTGAAAGTTACCCTTGGCGATAAAATATCGATTGATTTTATTAATGAAGTCTTGTTTGAATACGAGTTCAAAAGAGTCGATTTTATTACCGAACCCGGTGAGTTTTCGGTGCGTGGCGGTATTGTAGATGTTTTTTCTTTTTCGAATGATAACCCATACCGCATCGAGTTTTTTGGCAACGAAGTCGAAAGCATTCGAACCTTTGATGTCGCCACCCAATTATCGATTGAGACCAAGAAAAAAATTACTATTATTCCCAATGTTGAGAATTCTTTTTTTCAAGAAAATAGAGAATCTTTTCTAGATTACATTTCACCACAAACCGTTATTTTTACTCAAAACACGGAGCTTTTGTTGGCCGATTTAGACAAACATTTTGGCAAAGCCGAAGAAGTTTTCGAGAAATTATCACAAGAAATCAAGCGGGCCACACCCGAGCAATTGTTCTTGAACCAAGCGAGTTTTATAAAGCGCGCTGTAGATTTTTCGGTGGTCGAATGGGGTAGCAAGGCGGTTTTTAAAACCAACCACTCGTTTGCATTTCATATGCAACCGCAGCCGTCCTTCAACAAGCAATTCGATTTGTTGTTGAATAATCTCAACGAAAATCATTTTAATGGCTACAAAAATTATTTATTTTGTTCCAATGACGGACAAGTAAAACGCTTTCACGATATTTTTGAATCCTTGGATGAAGCCAATGCCGAGAACATTCGCAAACAATACCACACCATTGTCTTGCCCATGTTTCAAGGTTTTATCGACGATGAGAACCAGATTGCCTGTTACACCGATCACCAGATTTTTGAACGCTATCACAAATTTAGCATCAAAAGTGGCTATTCGAAAAAACAAAACATTACGCTAAAGGAATTGACGGCGCTTTCGGTAGGCGATTATGTCACGCACATTGACCATGGCATTGGGAAATTTGGTGGCTTGCAGAAAATTCAAGTCGAAAATAAAACCCAAGAAGCCATTAAGTTGGTCTATGCTGATAATGATATTGTGTATGTGAGCATTCATTCGCTTCACAAAATCTCAAAATACAACGGCAAAGACGGGACACCACCCAAAATTTACAAATTGGGCTCGAATGCTTGGAAGGTTTTAAAACAAAAAACCAAAGCAAGAGTGAAGCATATCGCGTTCAATTTGATTCAATTGTACGCCAAACGACGATTAGAAAAAGGTTTTCAATTTGCGCCCGATAGTTATTTGCAAAACGAGTTAGAAAGTTCCTTTATTTATGAAGATACTCCTGATCAGATCACCTCGACTCAGGATGTGAAAACCGATATGGAAAGCGAACGCCCCATGGACCGATTGGTGTGTGGCGATGTGGGTTTTGGTAAAACCGAAGTCGCCATTCGTGCCGCTTTCAAAGCCGTAGACAATAGCAAACAAGTAGCGGTTTTGGTGCCGACCACGATTTTGGCCTACCAACATTTCCGTACGTTTAGCGAGAGATTAAAAGATATGCCGGTAACGGTGGGCTATTTGAACCGATTTCGAACCGCCAAGCAAAAGGCAGAAACCTTAAAACAACTCGCCGAGGGTAAATTGGATATTCTTATTGGTACCCATCAATTGGTGAGCAAAAATGTCGTTTTCAAAGATTTAGGGTTGTTGATTGTTGATGAGGAGCAAAAGTTTGGGGTGAATGTAAAAGACAAACTCAAAACCATAGCCGCCAATGTCGATACTTTGACTTTGACTGCGACACCAATTCCGAGAACCTTACAGTTTTCGTTGATGGCTGCTAGAGATTTGTCGGTAATTACGACGCCACCGCCCAATCGATATCCGATTGAAACCCATGTGGTAGGCTTTAATGAAGCAACCATTCGCGATGCTATTTCGTATGAAATTCAGCGCAATGGTCAAGTCTATTTCATCAATAACCGCATCGAGAATATTAAAGAAATCGCTGGAATGATTCAGCGTTTGGTGCCCAATGCCCGTGTAGGTATTGGTCACGGCCAAATGGACGGCAAAAAATTAGAAGAATTGATGTTGGCGTTTATGAACGGCGAGTTTGATGTTTTGGTGGCTACCACCATCATTGAAAGTGGATTGGATGTGCCCAATGCGAACACCATTTTTATTAATAATGCCAATAATTTTGGGCTGTCAGATTTGCACCAAATGCGAGGCCGTGTGGGACGAAGCAACAAAAAAGCCTTTTGTTATTTTATTTGTCCGCCGTATTCCGCCATGACCGACGAAGCTCGAAAACGCATCCAAGCCTTGGAACAATTTAGCGAATTGGGTAGCGGTTTCAATATTGC
>JBOFUD010000218.1:0-2001 GCA_051652385.1 Flavobacterium sp. | reverse complement strand
CGAAACACAATTTTGACAAAGATGCTTGGATTCGCGAATGGGTGGAAGCGCTTATCGGTTACAACTATCCTGTGCCGGACCGAATGTTAGCGCACATGGAACCAATTGTTCATGATTATTTGGTTCAAGAAATGTGTGGATCTTTCAATGCAGACGATAAATTCGATTTGTTTGCCGTAGAAGGGGGTACCGCAGCGATGTGTTATATTTTTGACTCGGCTATGCAAAACCATTTGACCAAACGAGGTGATAAAATCGCACTTTTAACGCCAACTTTCACGCCATATATCGAAATACCAGAGCTAGAGCGTTACGAATTTGATGTGGTATTTGTGCAAGCCAGTGCTGTTGATTCACACGGGTTTCACACGTGGCAATATCCAAATGCTGAGCTCGACAAATTGAAAGATCCGGAAGTAAAAGTTGCTTTTATTGTAAACCCAAGTAATCCGCCTTCTTTTGCAATGAGCGCCGAAACTCTTGATTATATCGCTGATATCGTCAAAAATCATAATCCTGAATTGATGATCATTACCGATGATGTTTACGGTACTTTCGTAGACAATTTCAGGTCTCTGATGTCTGTAATACCGGCAAATACAATCACAGTGTACTCCTTCTCAAAATATTTCGGATGTACAGGATGGAGACTTGGTACGATTGCCATTCACGAAGACAATATTTTCGATAAGAAAATTGCAAATCTGAACGAAACTCAAAAAGCAGAATTGAATAAACGATACGGTACACTAACACTCGAGCCTGAAAAAATTAAGTTTATTGACAGATTAGTGGCTGATAGTCGTCAGGTGGCCTTGAATCATACCGCCGGATTATCTTTGCCGCAACAGTTTCAAATGATGTTATTCTCTGCTTATTGCCTGTTGGATACGGAAGATGTATACAAAAAAGTGACGCAACGAATCGTTCACGAGCGATACGATTTGCTTTGGGAGGGATTAGGCGTGCCTTCTGTAACTTCTGCCGATCCGCACAATGCCTGTTACTACTCAGAAATTGATGTATTGGTAGCGGCCAAATATTTTTATGGCGATGATTTCGTGGGTTGGCTTCAAGAAAATTTTGAACCGGTAGACGTATTATTCCGCCTAGCAGAAAAAACATCAGTTGTTCTTTTAAATGGTGGAGGTTTTGGTGGCCCAGAGTGGAGTATCAGAGTTTCGTTGGCTAACCTACCCACAGAAAGCTATTTAGTACTAGGGAAAAGTGTTAGAGAAATCTTGTTAGAGTACGTTGACGCATGGCAAGAAGATAAAAAAGAAAAATTAAAAGAATAAAGCGTCTCATACGAAGTATTTAATAACCTAGATTCCGGATTAGACTTTCTATCTAAACTGAATTTTTGATAAATGAAGAAGGTACAAATGATTTTAAGTTAGAAGCAATCTCTCGTGGGTAGCTGTTAAAATAACTATAAGTGAAAAGTCCTTTTGATTTTGACTAAAATTTAGCACAGCTGATCTCTAATGCCGGAATCTCTATTTTAACAAATTAATAAATCAACAAAATGAAAAAAACAATCGTATTATTTTTGATTTCTTTTGCCTTTATACAAGTAAATGCGCAAAATAAAAATACTGAAAACGCCCCAAGAATCATCATTCTGGCCACAGGGGGAACCATTGCAGGATCAGGAGAATCTTCTACGAAAGCAGCGTATACTGCTGGTAAAGTGCCTATTGATGATTTGTTAAATGCGGTACCGCAAATACACAATTACGGTAAAATTACGGGGGAACAAATTGCTCAAATTGGGAGTCAAGACATGAACGTAGATACTTGGCTTAAATTATCCAAAAGAATTAATCAAATATTTAAAGAAAATTTAGCCGATGCTGTTGTGGTAGCGCATGGAACGGATACAATGGAGGAAACGGCTTATTACCTTGATTTAACGGTTAACTACGATAAACCGGTAGTGGTAGTTGGCGCTATGAGACCCTCAACAGCTATGAGTCAAGATGGAAATCGCAACTTATT
>JBOFUD010000217.1:0-15310 GCA_051652385.1 Flavobacterium sp. | reverse complement strand
CTGTTTTGAGTATCGATGAAAGTAATAATTCAATGACTCTGGCGGGCGATGTACCCATGAATTCAAAAGTTCAATTGATGATGGCTAGTAATGATGAGCTAGTACAAGGTGCATTTGAAGCGGCAAAGCAAGCTATGAAAAATAGAGTCAAAAAACCGCAATTAGCTTTATTAGTGAGTTGTGTTGGAAGAAAATTAGTCATGAAGCAAAGAGTGGAGGAGGAAATCGAGGAGGTGCAAAATGTTATTGGTGAGGATGTAGCAGTTTGTGGTTATTATTCATACGGCGAAATTGCTCCTTTCTCTGAAAGTACTTTCTGTGAATTGCACAATCAAACAATGACACTAACACTAATAAGCGAATAATGAATCCACTTTTAGCCAGACAAATAAAGAAAAAAATGAACCCTGAATTGTTGGGGGAGCTTCAAGATTTTCTGGAAGTTGTCAATACTTCATACGACGATTTTGATCAGCAATTGATAATGATGAAAAGGGCTATGAAAATTAGTTCTGATGAATTATTTGTTGCCAATCAAAAATTGCGAGAAGAGTCTGAAAGCTTGAAAGAAATAAATAAAAAACTAGAAGAAATTTTTGATTCAATGAGTGTTGAAGTTTCAAAAATTAAGACCGATGAATCTTTTAGTACCGTTGATTACTTGAAAAAGCAAGCTTTAGAAATCGTAACCATCAACAGTCAGCGAGAAGTTTTATTGCAAAATTTGGAGAAACAAAATAAAGAATTGAATGAGTATGCTCACGTTGTTTCGCATGATTTGAAAGCACCGCTGCGCAATATCGATACTTTGACGAGTTGGTTTGTATCGGACTACAAAGATATCATTGCCAAAGAAGGTATGGATTCGCTGAAAAGGGTTTTGTTCAATGTTGAAAAAATGGATTTGTGCATCAAAGGGATTTTAGACTATTCTACAATTGATAAAATTGAATCTGAAGACCGTTTGGTTGATTTTAACGTATTATGTGATGAAGTGGTACGAACAATCGAAGTTCCAGAAAATATAAGTATTGAAATTCAGGAACATTTGCCTGTAATAACTTGCAATTTTTTAAGATTTAAGCAAGTATTTCTCAATTTAATTCAAAATTCTATCGATAATTCAGATAAAGATTATGGAAAAATTGAGGTGGGTTGTGTTGAAAATAATGATTTTTATCAATTTTTTGTAAAGGACAACGGTAAAGGAATTAACTCAAAGTACTTTGAGCGCATTTTTAATGTGTTTACAAAATTAGAGAGTACCAACCAGCTACCTGGCATCGGTTTATCAATTGTAAAAAAAATAGTCAATCTCTATAACGGAGAAGTTTGGCTGGAAAGCGAGGAAAATAAGGGTGCAACTTTTTATTTTACAATACCTAAGAAAAATGGAAAAGCCTAATTTAGAGTATATTAATCAGTTAGCTGCTGGGAATAAAGAGTTTGAGGAGAAAATTATTTTAATATTAAAAAAAGAACTGCCTCAAGAGAGACAAGCTTATCAAGAAGCGCTTGCTGAAAAAAACACGAAATTTGCTGCCGATTGTGTCCATAAATTAAAACATAAGGTGTCTTTTTTGGGTTTAACAGAAGGCTATTCGGTTTGTGAAAAGTATGAAGAATCCTTGAAGAGAAATGAATTTGACAGGCAAGATGAATTTGAAGAAATTTTAAATAAAATACAAAGTTTTATTGTAAACTTATGATAATAAAATCATTATGAATTGTATCGTTGTTGATGACGAGGAATTGGCAAGAGCCGTAATTGCACAAATGATATCCAAAGAAACCCAGTTAAACTTGGTTGCAACCTTTGATAATGCTTTGTCGGCAATAAAGTTTTTAAATCAAAACGAGGTTGACTTAATTTTTTTGGATATTCATATGCCCGATTTTACAGGATTTGATTTTATTCAATTAATTAAGCATCCACCAAAGGTAATCCTTGTGACTTCGGATAAAAATTTTGCAATTGAAGCCTTTGAATACGATTGTATTCTTGACTATTTGGTGAAGCCTATTTCCTCAGAACGTTTTCAAAAAGCAGTTCAAAAGGTGTTAGTATCACAAAATAGTAATCAAATTGAATATGAGAATAAATCGTCTAGTGTTGACGATTCACGGCAGTTTTACATCAATATTGATAGAAGATTGATCAAAATAGATTTTAATTCATTGACAATCGTTGAAGCAAAAGGCGATTACATCCACATTATTACAGAAGACAAAAAGTATATTGTTCATTCTACCTTAAAAAAAATTGAAGATAAATTACCAAAACATATTTTTCTAAAGGTCCATCGCTCATTCATTATCAATATTACCAAAATTATCGACATCGAGGATAATAGTGTTTTGATTACCAAGCAACTAATACCGGTTAGCCGATCAAATCGGCCTGAATTGATGAAACGTTTAAATTTACTGTAGTAGTACATTTTATTTTGTAAGTCTAAAATTTAGCATCAAGTTTTAGCGTCTGATCCCAGGGCTATTTTAGCCAAATTTTTCTGCACCCCAGGAAAAATGAATTTTTTAATCGTTACTCATGTGCAACTTACCGATAGATTTTTTCCATTAAACTATTTTCTGCACACGTAATTTCAGTTTTTTATAATTTGGTTTTATATTTAAAACTTTTCTCATGAAAAAAACTCTACTTTTTTGGACATTGCTTTTATTTTCTTGTGGCTATGCGCAGAATTACAATTTTCTGGGCACTTACACCTCAGATGGTACCCCCACTTATTTCGCTGAGAGTGATGTGGTTGATAACGCAACCATGACGTTAGTTAGGAATTCCTTGCCCGAAAGTTATCCCGTTCCAACCTACAATCCTCAATATATTTCTTCTGGTTATGATACCAATATAGTGGTTTCAAAACCTGCAGATGTATGGGTAACTTTTGTTAGCGAGGGGGCTGGGTATAAAAACGTATTAGGTTTTTACACTTATGACATCAATAATCCTCCAACGACTGCGCCAACACGATCAGATATAACTATAGTTTTTCCAAATGTCTCTGCCGCTGGCAGTGGAGGATCGCTCGTTGCAGGCAACAAAGTCAAAATTGGCAGCTTTACTGCCGGCACGGGAATTGGCTGGGTATTGTTAGCAAATGCTTGGAATGGGTCGCAAGTTACGGATGGTTTATGGCGACTTTTTTCAGACAACCGTTTTAATCCAGAAGCAAATGCTAGTTTGCGTCAGCACATTGTGCTATTAAATGATTCCGCCAACCAAAGACTTTTGATAGGTTTTGAAGACATTAGAAGAGATAACAGCTCCTGCGATCAAGATTTTAACGATGCTATTTTTTACGTTACGGCTAATCCTTTTGACGCAATCGTCTCTGAAAACATTGCAGATGTTAGCATTTCAAATGATGTAACCTCAGGAAACAATGGAGGACTCGAGAGTGATGGAAGTTTAGCAGTTTTGATCGCAAAACGAAACTTTAGGAGAACCAAAAATAATTCTAGCAATGACCGAAGAGCAACCCAAAAGGTGTATTCCAAATCCAGCAAATCAGATAAAAACGCCGCAAGTGGAATTGCCATAAATTCATTATTGCCTACCACGGGTATGTATGGCTCAGAAATAGCAACTGTTTCAAGCCCAAATGACCTAAAAAGTATTACCAACGCAATTGATGTTTTTTCTGTAGATTATTACGAAGGATCGGATCGGGTCGCCGCTGTTTTGGCCACCACAACATTAAATGAGGTGTATAGTCATTCCAAAGCTATTTGTGATCGGTTGAACAGCTCTACTTTAGAAGATATTCGAACCATTACTATTGATGACTTCGAGATGATAATGAGTAAAATTAAACGAGAAAATGGCACCTTAGAGTATGCTGTAAATTTTTCAATTTTAAATCCAAATGGTGCAGCAAAATTGGAAAGTTACTGGAATTTAGGTCAATATCCCAAAGGAGAGTATTTGAATTTTCAAGTATGGGGCATGAATATGGGGCAGGTATCAAGTATCACCAACAACATAATCAAAGAGTTTAAAACCAAAACAGTATTAACTCAAGACGCTGGTACTGAAAAGCTACCCTCTGTTTTTGTAAAAAAAGGAGTGTACAAGGAAGGCAAACTAAATTTGACGATTATAAATAAATCGAAAGCGGTGTCTTTATTGCTGACAGGGAATAAGAAAAACACAGAACTTTCTACTGTCGAAAATTTCACCAAAGACCTAACTTTAAGTGGAACTTATACTGAAACTATCGACGTCGAGACAGGATATTTGTTTGATTTAGGTTTTTCAATTCAGAAACCAAATTCTTCTACTTTTGATGCTGCTTACATGGCAGACGGACCGTGGGGTTTAGATTATTTAGCTGCTGAGTCTATTATTTCAAAGTTTGATATTAACAATAAAACTTCTAAACTGTCACAATCGGAAGCTGATAACAAAACAAATCTTAATGATTATAAAGTAGAGCGAGATGTTCTTGTGGAAGGCACAGTGAAGGGCACCTTAAATTTGTTTAGAAATTTACTTCCAGGAGATTTAGCTTTTGATGCTGCAGGATTTTCACATCTAAAGTTCAAGGTTGAAAATGTAAAGCCGATCGAGCTTGTTTTAGTAATTCAGAATTTAACTGATTGGAGTAAACGCTATAAAGTTCAAATTGATCCTAATGCAGTGCGTACTGAACTTAGCCTCAAACTTACGGACTTTAAAAACAGCCAAGGGCAAAGTTATAACGGCGAAAAGTTAAAAGGATTTGTTTTCTCTACCATTGGCGATTTTGCTACCTTTCAAAATTTTGCACTTGCTATAGGTGATGTCAGATTGTCTGCCAATGGCACTTTAGGATTGGATAATTTTTCAGTTTCCAAGAATTTAACGTACAATTATCCAAATCCGTGCAGCACGGAAACTACTGTAGTCTTGCCGAATTTTGCAGAAGAAGGAACCGTTAAAATTATTGGAATTTTGGGGAATATGATTCAGAATTATCAACTAAAAATTGGTTCAAATGAAGTAAAAATAAATGTAAGTAGTTTGCCTAAAGGGGTTTATTTTTATGAAATAACTACTAAAGAAAATAAAAAGTATAGTAATAAATTCATAGTTAATTGATGGCAAATTAGTTAATAACAGTTAGTGTTTTTTACAAACCACCTTTTTTAAGTAAATGGGTGGTTTTTTTATGAGTTAACAATAGTCTTTATATCTATGGCTACTGATTTTTTGAGGCAAGACGAGCGTTTCTTTTTATACCCAATACTTTTTGCCTCATTCCAATTCAAGAGTAACTCATTCCGTTTCAAACCGCACGTTTTCTGATGAAACAAACTAATATGTATTTTTGAATATGTGACGTAAAGCAATTAATTCTCGATCAATACTCTTTTTGTCCTCGACAGTAGAAAGTCTAATTTTGTGTGTTTATTAGTGTAATTGCATAGATAGTGGCTTCTTTTTGAGGTGTTTTTAGCTGTTTTTAGCGTTTGGCAACCCATTTATAATTTAAACAGAGGAAGTTTGTACCATTGCCATTTTAAACGCAGGCCAAATTCAGTGTAGGTAAATCCTGCAACTGTAACAGACGCAATGTTACTCTGTCCGCCATATAGATTCATTAGAAGGCGGTCAGAAAATTTATAGCCAATTTTCGCCTGCACACGGTAGGTAAATTGCTTTGGATTATCTTCAATAAACTGAAAGCCTACCGCAGCATTAGCGCTGTAGAACCAGCTTTTTGGTAGGGTGATTTTTTCATCTTTTAAACAATCTATGAAAATCTCGAAGGCATTAAATTTACTTGGGCTAAAGTAGGTATTTGGCACCTGATTTTTAAAAGATATGTATTGATAATTTAATCCGACTTTGGCAGAAGGTTTTGGTAAAATATTATAATAAAGCGATGTGAAAAGTAGATTTCTAGTATTGTCGTCTGTTTGCGTGGTAAAAAAATACTGCGTAAACCACCCTAAATTAAAATTACTAGATAGGTTATAGTTAAAGTAAAAATTATTTGCAGCTATTTCCTCCTCAATTAAGTCGGTATTGAAATTTTGTACTTCTCTTTTGTAGCCTACTTCCAAATCTTGCAATTTATAAGGTTTTAATTTTAAATAAGAATGTAATAAAGCCTGCGTATAGCTGGTTTGGGTAGCATTTGCTGATATAATTCCTCCTTCAAAATTAAAGCTTATTTTTGGATGGAATTTATATTCTAAACCTATTAAAAAATCATTACTATTGGCTTGTATGTTCGTTTTTGAATTCCCTGTTTTTCGAAATTGATAGGTGCTATTAATGGTCCATTTTGTAGAGAGAGGGAACACAAGTAACGTGCGAAATACTTGGGCAGTATTGTTTCCATTATCTACTGAATAGCTTATTTTTTCTTCAACATATGGACTATATTCTTCTTTTATTTTTTTTAAAAAATTAGTTGCATCATTCTGTTTCACATAAACTTCAAGGGTTTTGTATGCTGCCCCAATGGCCTCATCAGTCTTTCCTGAGGCATAATAGGCATTGGCAATTCCTAGGTTTCCATCAAAGGATTTATTGTCGTTTTCTAAAATTTTGGAATAATTTGCAATACTAGTTTTAAATTCGCTTCGATAAATGGCCAAGGTTGCCGATAATGACAAAACCCAATTTTCATTGGGATATATTTTTGTCAATTCTTCAATTCTGGTTGCTGCTGGAGTGTATTTTTTATTCCAAATTAAAGCTTGTACATTTCGTTCTTGGGTTTGTTTAACTAATTCGATAGCTGTTGTAGCATTTAGATCTTGCAGTGCTTTATTAGAATATTCCAAGGCTTTTTTTTCTTTACCATCAAGATGTTCTAATAACGACATGCCATTTAATGCAAGTATGGGATTATCTTTTGAAAGTAAATCGTAGGTGTTTTTTCCTTTCACTATGTTTTTAGTGATCAAATACAAGTTGGCTTTATTTAACAGCGTTTCTTTATCCCCAGGAAAATCAACAAGTATCTCGTCATAAAACTGATCTGCTTTTGCATAATTTTTGTCACTCACCATTGCGCTGGCATAGCCTAATTTTATGTATTTCCGGGACACCATTGCCCCAGGATTTGCAATTGATATTTCTAATGCTCGATTTACTTGGTTTAAAGCTTCTTCAAATTCTTTTAAATTAGAAAGCGTATTGGCGTATCCAAGATGTGCCACAAAATTTGTTTCATAGTCAATGACTAGATCTTTATAAAATAATTTGGCTTCTTCAAAATTTTTGTTCCATAGTAATGATTCGGCATAATTTAGTTTAATTTCAAGATCGTCTGGAAATTCTACTCGTAAGGTTTTGAAAAGGGACAATGCTTTTTGAGGATTTTTATTCAAACCTAAGGCTCTTGCGTAGCAAAGTCTGGCTGTTTTATTTTGGGGATACTCTTTTAAAATTGCATCGAAAAAAGTTTCAGCCTGATCAAATTCTCCTTTTTCTAAATTAGAAAATCCTGATTGCATATTTTGCGATAGCAAGAATGTAGGCATCAATAAAAGAAGCATAAATAACTTGGATGAGTTTTTCATTTGTAGGTTGTGTAAATGTTTAAATAAAACAGGTGTATCAATGCGCTGTGATTTGGGGTTAAATCTTGTTGTATGTATTTGTAAATCAGTATCTAATATACGAAAATACTATCGATTTTAGATCAAAAATATTTAGGTACAAAGTGTCAAGCTCAACAGTCACTTTACTTTGGAAATTTGAATCAATAATTTATATATTTAAACGCGGCTTTTTTGTGTCCTTTGTCGTTTATAAATCCAAATTTTTTCTGTCTTAATTTTTGCCAAGGCCATTTTCCGGCAACAATATCTGGTACTTTTGGAAAATCGTACAAAGTCCAAGACATAAAGGCTACATTGCTTTTTTTGAATAGGGCTTGCATTTCTTTGTGATATGCTGCTTGATCTTTTTCGGTATATCCATTCCAATTCCAAATTCCTTTGTAGGAGGGAACTCCAAATTCTTGCACCACAAGCGGCTTGGATGTTTTGGCATTGAGTTGATTATTTTCGGTGTCAAAATCAGCAATTGCGTTATAAAAGTGATACGAGATGAAATCTACTTTATTTTTTAAATGTGTTGCCTCTTGTGAATTTGACCAACCAATGGTGATTAGATGATTTGGATCGTTTTCTTTAATGACATTGGCAATTTGGTCCAGCCAATTCAATACATTATTTTTTCCTCGATTTTCGAAGTCTAAATTGGGTTCGTTTTTTAGATCCCAAGCTATAATGGCCTTATGGTTTTTGAAGGTGGTTACAATCTTTTCAGCATGTCTAAATGTCAATGTCCAGTCTTTTAAGGAGTAATCGCTATAAAAATCAAAAAGCGTAACAATCACTTTCAAATTTTTCTTCGAGGCTAAATCTAATACCAATTTGAGTTTTTCGAGTTTTTCAGGTAGTAGTTCTGCTTTTCCAAAATCTTCATATTGAATAAAAATACGAATTGAATTGAGTTTAGCTAATCTAATAATGTCAAAATCTTTGGCGATGGTGTCTAGATTAAACGATTTTCCAAACATATCCCAAGCTGCGTTTTTAGGATAATAATTGATACCTTTTATTACAAAATTATTTGATTTGTACTTAATTTTTTTGCCTTCTACTTTAAATTCTGGTTGTGGTTTGAGAGTGTCTTTCGCAAAAGGTTCTTTTTTTGCTTTGTAAAAATGGCGAATGCGCCAAAAGCCATCTTCGAGCAACATGACAATTTTGTATGTTGCAGTATCTTGTATTTCAGCTATCAGGGTTTTATCTTTATAAACATGTTGAAATTCTATCACATTTTTATCCGTGAGTGCAATTTGTTGGCCATCGGCACTGTAAAATGAAATTCGTGGATTATGTTTGATAGTTGTGCTCTCAATATGAATCTTATTTTTCACATTATAGTTTATGGTTTTGAATAGGTTGGCTCTGGCGCTTTTGGTATAAAAATCTTCAATGCCGTTTTTTTTATTTTCTTCTAGAGCATTGTTTTTGATGTACCATGAAAAAAGATAGTGTTTTTCTACCAATTTAAGTGTATTTGGCTCCATTTCTCTGCCCTCATTGTCTAATTTTTCCCACAGCACTTTTGGTAAATACGTATTTATTGTTTCCTTGTCAAGGTGGAGCATGTTTTTTCTATCTGCTCCAGAATTAAGAAATTCTAATACCTTACTCAGACCAGATAATAAAAACATATTGATAACTATGAAAGAGGCAAATAAAACCAATCGGATGATATTTTTGTTATTTATGATTTTCATAATTTAGAGTTTTTGTCTTTTTTGTAATGCCCATGGTGGTGATTTCAAATCTGTATTTTTTTTGATCGAAAAACTCTTCAATTAATTCAAAGGTCGCCATCCCGTTGGAGGTTTCCTCCTGCAATGTAACGAGTAGTTTATGGTTAGTAAAAATTTTAAGTTCTACTTTTATGCCGTCAGGAATAAGTTGATTCATAAAACTTTTCAAAGGGCCCACATTTATGGTCCTATTATGATTGGTGAATTGATAGGTGAAGTTTGTGGTTACGGGATAATACGGTATGGTAAGTACGTTACTTTGAGCGATGCCGGTAACAAAACCTTGAACAGAATATTTTTCTGCATGATCAGGATGTAACAATGTGGCGGAGGCAATTCCGTCAATGGTGGCACCAAAAGTTTTAAGTACATAATCATTTTTTGTTTTGATAATAAAGGTGACCATTGTGCCGTCGCTGATCGTGTTTTTAAATTCATCTTTTAAAATGGAAGTACTAAATTTGGTAAAATGATTACCGTCTGCAAAGGCATGATTTCTGCTATAGTTTATCTTAAAATCGGTAGGTATGTTAGGATAAATTTCTGTTTCAATTTCTTTGGTAGCTATTTTATCACACTCTGAAGACACCAATAGTTTCCCTGATTTTGTAGGAGAATAGATGTTGTACCAAGTAATAAAATAATTTGTTTTTAAAGTAACGGTTTGAATATTTTCTAGAAATTGATGTTTGACAATCACGTTTGTTTGATCCTTCTTTGGATTATCATAGGCATCTGTGGGTATGGTTACAATCATGGTAAATTCTTCTCCGCCGGCGAGTATGGTTCTCGGTCCGGAATAATTCTCAAGTATTGTTTTTAGTTTGTCGTTTGGCTCAATCTCAAAATCACCTTGCTGTATGGTTTTGTTTTTTAAAAGCAAGTACCACGAAACAATGCCCGTTTTGTCGCAAAAATTTTTCGGAATTGTAAACAAATAGCTCTTGTCTTGTACTGTTGCTTCCAAAACAGTTTTTCCGTACGAGTGTAGAATGAAAAGTTGAGGTTTTTCATTAGCGGCATTGCTCATGAAGGTTAGCGATATTGGCGAACCCGCGCTAAAATGCTCCGAGGAGGCAACTTTTTTAAAAAATATTTTTGCATCGGAGCGTAAAAATGTAAATCCCAAAATAAAAAATGAGATCCCCAATGCTGTTATATATTTGGTTTTTTTCATTATTTAGGATTTCCAACAAAATTATTAATCTCTATTTTGAGGTAACTAAAACCATTTCCGTCTACTTTTTGCAATTGTTGTGGTAAATGGTTAACATTTCTATTGGGAACTACTGCTTTTGAAATGGATTCATTGCGCAGGCCATTTACGAAACAATTTTTTAAGCTCGAAAGGATTACTTTGCAACTTGTTAGGTTTTTAAATTCATAATCAAAATAATTTTTTCGTTCAACTCGGACTCCATCTCCCAAAAAAAAGTGATCAACATAAATGAGTTCTTTGTTTTTATCGTAGTAGGAGATCAGTAACTCGGGTATGGTACTTTCTTGTATCCCATAATTAAAGAGGGTGCCTTTTAGATGATTACCTTCAATGATGACTTCGGACAAGGCAATTTGGTTGTATAAATCAGTTATAGCCACATTTCCAGCACTTTGAATGTCAAAAGTGAAGGGTTTGTCATTTAATGCTGCGGGTGTATATTCACTTGGATCGAAAGTTTTTGGTTTAATATCGGTTTTTTTTACCCAAGCAATGTCTTCAAAATTCACTTTAAAACTGGTAATTTCTTTTGGCAACAGTTTGTGTTTGATTTCATATTTTGAATTAAAAGTGGCCACTGATTTGTTCATGTTATTGTATAATGTAGATTTTAAAACTACATCTGCGGGTAAGTCATCTACATTTTGGAGTTCGCCAATGATGATATATTCGCCATTATAAAAAATTAATTTTGCTGTTAAGATTTCTAAAACCGGTTGTTTCAAAATATCCTCATGATAGGTAACTTGGGTAGACACTGCTCTTCTTCCGTGTTTATAATATTCGGTAGAATTATTAGCAATAAATTGATCTGGAGGAATGTCTAAATTAATTTTGTTGGGAACGATAAACCATTTTCCTTTTTTATTGATAACCTCGTGAATGTACTCTTTTGCAATTTTACGAATAGGAGTGACCCATTTAGTGTAAACTTTAATTTTTGCCCTATTTTTAGATTGTTTTAGTAGTGTCATTTTTATTTGATCAAGCTTCGCATAAGAATTTAATATACCATCTTGAACAGAGGTTTCGAGCATAAATTGAGAAAGCGATTTGTGAAATGAGGGGTCTAAATACGAATGTGCTTTTTCAAATTCTTTGTAATCCAGAGCATCATAGTAAGCTTTGATGACATTTTTGGGACTAATTTGAGCAACATTATTGATGTAAAAAATATAGGTGCAATAGCCCAAAATCATCAAGATAATAGCAATCCAAACATGCATTATTGTGAGAATACGTTTTGAAAAGTTGTTGTAAGGAATGGCATACTTGAAATAATCGGGTTGTATTACATTCTTTAGCTTTAAAGCTTTGTAGAAAATCATTTGAATATTCAACACGAAGGCAATAATTATAGTAGCCATGGGAGTGATAGCCCAAAGTAATTTTTGATATAACGGTACTTCTTCAAATGGTAATATCTTAGATAAAGGCGGAACATTAAGTTTTTCCCATACCATTATGCCATTTTCTAGTAGGGACAAGCGATGCCACCCACAGAAATACAAGATAGGATCGTAAAATTTATCATTTGAAAACACATATTTCAAATTGTATTTTTCGGGAACAGTCAAAAACTGCTGCAAAGAACCAATGCCCTCCAGCCCTCTAAATTTTGAGTTCTCCAGTCGTTCAATGGCTCTTGATGTTAGTTCAGGGAGTCTTCTTGCCGAGTGATAATTACCATCAACTGTCATTGCTTTAGTTTGATAGGATAGAACTGCCATTTGATCGCCAAAACCTAAAGGTAGATACCGCCATTTGTCATGTTGATCTTGATTTAAAAAATTGACAATGGGCAGCGTGTTGATTTTTTGCGGTTGCAGAGGGCGAAAATAGCTCAGCGTAATGGTGAATACAGCCATTAACAAAAAGGCTCCTGCAAAAAGTCCCGTTAAAATTTTGTAATATATCGAACCAAATTTAGCCTCCAACAAATCCTTTAAATCTCCTTCAACTAGTCGAAATATTAATTCGCCAAAAAGTGGTAAACTCATAAAGGTGGCCCATAAAGTAAAACGATCTAGTGTGAGTATATTAAATGCATTATCTCCTAAAAGTTTCAAAGGAATAGGTGTAGTTCCACCTGTGCCCAGCAAAGCTAAAAGCGAAAAGGATAAACCAAAAAAGATGTATCTCTTGCTAAAATAACGATAAAAGAAGTATGGTATTAAAAACATTAAAACTCCCCACGGAATCACAAAAAACATTAAGCCAGAAGAAGTTATTTCAATAAAATTATCCCTACTTCCGTGAGGTATAGGGACTTGAGTTATTGGATTTTTCTTAGAGTTTATCCAGTAGGGAAGAATACAGAATACGATTAAAAAGACCGCCGTTCCCCCAAATAAAATCATTCTTTTCAAATGTTGAAGGGCCGTCAGAAGGAAAATTTTTAGAGTAACCTTGCTATAATTCTCCACTTTATCGCGAGCGGCATCCATAACTGCCGTCCCAATTAGAGGTAATATAAAAAAGATCATTCCAAATAAGGGGGTTACATGATGGGAACAAACGGTAACAGCAATTAGTGAAATAGCATTAAAGAAACTTTTTTTCTTTCCGCTTTTAATCCAAATATAGATTTCAGGCAAGGCATGCATCAAAATAGAAATACCCACGATACTAGGCAATTGCCCAAAAACATGTAATGTTTCAACAAATGAAGAGGAAAAAATAGCTAATAAGGAGGCATATCCAGCTACATTTTTGTTCCCAGTCATCAACAGTGAGAAACGATAAACCCCAGTGATAAATAGGATGATTGCAATAATTGCAACGGTGTATAAGCCAAATTTTAAGCCGCCTAGTAATGATAACAAACCAATACTCTGATGAACCAGTGGCGGATATCCCATGACTGTAAATCCGGTGTACCAACTGTAATTCCATGGTTCAAACCAACTGTGTGCGTAATGATTTCCAAAAAACAAATGGATCAGAGCGTCATAAGTATTCTCCAAAGTATAAAAAATTGCACTTGAGTGAAAAACCACTCCAAAAAGCAAGGCAGTTAGAAGATATTTATTGGACTTTTCTCTAATCAAGGGGGCGGTTTTTTGGTGTTGAGTACTGTAAATATAACACTATTTCATATTAAAATTACTAATCATCTGCAGATATAAACCATTCAACTATAAATAATTGAGGCTAATCTAATATTCTGATTTGATACGAGCAATGGAGTTATTTTTACTTAAATTCTAAAAGTACCTACTATGAAAGCTTTAATTGCTGATGATCAAGAATTGGTTTTGCTTTTTGTGGAAAAATGCCTTCTCGATATGAATATTGAGGTAATAAAATCTCGAAATGTTTCAGAAGCCATCGCCAGGTATGATGAATTTCGTCCTGATATTGTAATTACGGATATCAATATGCCTGCTACTGATCAGGATGTTCTGGTAAACAATCACACATTCTCGGAAGGAATAAAATCGGGATTGGACTTAATAAATCACATAAAAAACATCAAGAAAGATACAATTCCTGTCCTTGTATTGTCTGGCAACTTGGATGATAAAATCAGAACTAGAAGTTTAGAAATTGGAGCGACACATTTCATAAAAAAACAAATTGGGTACCATGATTTGACCGAAAAAATAGGACAGATTATTGCAATTAATACTTCTTTGTTGCGTGGCAATGAGGCCATTTATATCGCAGATAGAACTATTGGAGTTGTTGTGCCTCACGCGGTCGTTTTTGATAAATTGAAACTAAAAACCTATATTGATTTTATAAACTCAAATGCCAACTACCATTTATGCTTTTTGGATAATTTGCAAAATAAAGAGTATTCCTGCTTTTTGAATACTGTGAAAAAGCAACATAGAGGAAGAATTTCTGTTTTTAAATGTAAAATAAAAAGTTCAATGTCAGAAGGTATACGTCTTGCGATGCTTAAAATGTCAAGGAAATCGCAATACGATTTTATAGGATACCTCGACAAAGAACAAGACGTTACCTTAACGCAATTCAATTCGATGGTCGAGATCATGAAAAACTCAAGAGTAAAAATTGTTCTGGGTACTAATTGTAAAATCTCTTCTTCAAAAACAAATAGAGCTAGCTTCACAACAAGACGCGATAGTTTCTTGTTGAGTATTATTAGTAGAATTTCGGGCAATAAATTTGGGACTTACTTCAATACTCCCAAAGTTATGATGAAGGATGTTATTGTCACTACTTTTCAAAATCAATTTTTTTCGGACATAACCTTTGACTTGGAAATCTTGTTTCGAATAAAAAATTCATATTTTTACGACAGGTTAGATAACCTTGTGGGAGAAAAAAACTTTTAAAAGTTAAATTTTATTTAAAATTATTTTTATGTAAATAAAAATGTATTAATTATTTTATTATATTTGATTATCAATGAGATAAGATGGTAGAGCCCTTGAGATTGAAATAGTTTTTAACCAATCCTCAATACCCAAATCTAATAATGAAGTTAAAACAGGTTTACAAAAATTTAGGCCCCGATAAATTTTTTATGATTACCATGTTTGTTGTTAATTTTGGTAATTATCTATATAATTTATTGTTAGGTCGTATTCTAGGTCCCTCCGCATTTGCTGATGCAGCAGTTTTGATTACATTACTCTTAGTGCTTTCTTTTGTGGGAATGACTTTTCAGATCGTTACTGCAAAATATGCTGTTTTGTTCTCAAATCCGGAACTTTCTTTGTTTTTAAAATTTATTACTTCCAGAGCGTTGATTTTTGGCGTTGTTTTATCCCTTTTTGGTCTTTTATTTAGCGATTATTTG
>JBOFUD010000216.1:0-2992 GCA_051652385.1 Flavobacterium sp. | reverse complement strand
CCTGCTTTGCTCTTTTGAATTGAGGTCATTGGCATAAATTTCCGATTGTATATAGGAGAAACGGTAAGCGTGCCTTGGGCTTTTATTCCATTTATATAGTACTCCCAAGGCCATTTTGTTTGGGGCGATATAGGTTGTTGGGCCTATATCTCCAACATAATTACTTCCACCTGCAAATATTCCAATCTCATGAATTTGAGCATGTGAAATCCCGCAGAAAAAAAAGATCGAAAAGAGGTAGAAGAGTTTGTTCATAAATAATAAATCGCGTGCAAATATAATAATATTCAATACCAAATTGTATTCAATGCCATAAATGTGTGTTTTTTTGAAAAAATTATGGATGATCAGATTTTATTAAATTGAAATTCATAAAACGCAAAAAAGATGAAGTATCGTATGGTGTACTTAAAAATACCTTAATTTCTTCGATCTTCTCCCCATAGTAACTTGTTGCGAAGTGTTTTTAAGAAGGTTTCTTCGTGTATTTCGACCATGTTAATTTGAAAAGGTGCTTTCTTAATCGTTAGGATTGATTCGTTTTGCACCGAGGTAATTCGGGAGTCTAATGATACTAAATATTGGTCTTCACGCCCTGTTACGCGCAGGACAATCTCGGTATCATCGCTGATGACCAAGGGTCTTGCATTTAGGTTATGTGGCGCGATCGGTGTTATTACTAAACTTTTTACATCAGGAGTCAAAATTGGTCCGCCACAACTTAAAGAATATCCAGTAGTTCCGGTTGGAGTTGCGATTATTAATCCATCTGCCCAATACGAATTCAGAAATTCTCCGTTTAGGTAGGTTTCTATCGTAATCATTGAGGTAGACTCTTTTCTGCTAACGGATACCTCATTTAAAGCAAAATCTAGATTGTTTATGGTTTTGTTTTCTGGCGAACAAGTGACGCTTAGTAAGGTTCTTTTGGATAAGGTGTATTTTTTATCCACAACTAATTGCATAAAAGTGGCTATATTTTCTTTCTGTACGTTGGCTAAAAAACCTAATCGTCCTGCGTTAATCCCCAGAAGTGGTACTCCAGAATTGCGCACCAATGTAACTGCTCTGAGCATGGTGCCATCACCGCCTATGCTTATCAGTAGGTCGAAACTACTGTTTAGTTCGGTGTGTGAACTAAAGGTTTTGTAGGTTTTGCTAACAATTTTTTTTTCGTACAACATTTCTAGAAAAGTAGCTTCGATCACCATTTCTATATTATTATCATTAAAAAAAACAAAGATATCTTTGATGATAGGTTCGGTACTAACTAAATAATATTGTCCGTAGAGTGCTACTTTCATGTGTTTGGGTATTCGAGGTGAGAGGAATTAAATATTTAGGTATTTGTCCAAATAATCAGAACGCTCCTTGAGGTTGTTGATATAATTGTCTTCTTGGTGTTCTGAAATAATTTCGTAATTGTAGCGGCGAAACGTTTGAATAATATCATTCATTGCGCCTAAACTTATTTTTATGGTAATTTGGACTGATTTCGTGTCTGCTTCTGAGATAAAAAGGCCCAAAAGTTTGCCATTATTGCTTTCTACGATTTGGGCAACTTGGCTCATGGAATATTCGGAAATATCTTTTTGCACAACAAGTATTCCGCCTTGTTCTTTTAAAAAAGGCGTTTCGTGAAAAAACTTGATGATGTCTTCTATTTCATAATATCCGACATAAGCATTGTTTTCATCTAAAACAGGGACTAAATTAGTATGGTTTTTGGCAAAAACTTCCAAAACATCTAGCCAAATCATTTTGGTTCTGGCAAAAAAAGGTTCTAAAGTAAAGCGATAATCGGCAACTTTTTTGTCCCCATCAAAAGTTTCGAGATCATCTTTTATCAAACAACCTATGTAAATACCTTCCTCGATTACTGGAAAATGCGAAAACGGAACTTCGTACAAATCCTCTTGAGTAGCTGCTATGGTTTCATAGCTATCAATGGCTTTGTAATCGTTGGTGATGTAATTTAAAATTTCTGTCATTGTTTGTTTCGGAATATATTACGCAAAATAATCAAAAAAAGGCAAAAAGTCCTAGGTTTTACTTTGTATTTTTGTTTCATCAATATAATATTTGTAACTATTATTTCAATAAACATGACAAAATTAAGTGTAAATATCAACAAAATAGCCACGCTACGTAATGCAAGAGGCGGAAATGTTCCCGATTTATTGCAAGTAGCTGCTGATATTCAAAAATTTGGAGGGCAAGGCATAACCATTCACCCACGTCCAGACGAGCGTCACATTCGGTATCAGGATGCACGCGATCTAAAAGCAGTTGTCTATACCGAGTACAATATTGAAGGAAATCCGCAACACAATTTTATCGATTTGGTGTTAGAATGTCAGCCAACGCAAGTCACCTTGGTTCCAGACGCTATTGGAGCCATTACTTCTTCTGCGGGTTGGGACACGATTGCAAATCAATCGTATTTGACCGAGGTGATTCAAGAATTTCAGCGTCATGGCATTCGAACGTCTATTTTTGTAGATCCAATTGCTGCCATGATCGAAGGTGCTCAAAAAACAGGAACCGATAGGATAGAATTGTACACCGAGGCCTTTGCGCATCAATACAGTTTGGGGAACGAAAGAGCAATTGATCCTTACGTCAAAGCCGCCGAACTCGCCAACGAATTAGGATTAGGAATCAATGCAGGGCACGATTTAAGTTTGGATAATATTCAGTTTTTTAACCAAAATATCCCAGGCTTGCTTGAAGTGTCCATTGGTCACGCCCTAATTGCTGAGGCTATTTATTTAGGATTAGACAATGTAGTGAATATGTATTTGCAAAAGTTGAAGTAAATTAATTCTATATGCTATATTCAAAAATAGAAGGTTCAGGGAAACCTTTAATCATTCTCCACGGTTTTCTTGGAATGTCCGACAATTGGAAAACACTCGCAGCGCAATTTGTTGCCGATGGGTTTCAGGTGCATCTCTTAGATTTGCGAAACCATGGCCGCAGTTTTCACTCC
>JBOFUD010000215.1:0-5206 GCA_051652385.1 Flavobacterium sp. | reverse complement strand
ACTTAAGTTCAACGGACTTTTAGTACTACTAGTAGTACTAATGACGCAAATAACCTTTGCGCAAGAAAGATCGGTTTCAGGAATTGTTTCTGACAATGCAGGACTACCTATACCAGGTGTGAGTGTATTAGTAAAAGGAACTAAATCTGGAACTCAAACGGATTTTGATGGTAAATATGCTATCAAAGCAAGTCCAAGTCAAATTCTTATATTTAGCTATGTAGGAATGAATACTCAGGAAGCGATTGCTAAAGCAACATCTGTAAACATTAAAATGGCTAGCTCAGCCATGGAATTGGAAAGTGTAGTAATTAATACTTTAGGTATTGAGGTAAAAAGAAGCGAAAAAGCATCATCATTTTCAAAAGTAAAAGGTAGTGCGATTGCAAATTCTGGCGAAACCTCATTAATAAAAGGTCTATCAGCGAAAGCTTCGGGCGTAGCAATTGTATCAAATTCTGGAGATCCAGGCTCTGGGGCTTACATTCAAATCAGAGGACAAAACTCCATTACTGGATCAACCCAACCATTATTTGTTATTGACGGAACACCCGTTTCTAACGATGAGATTGGAAGTGGAACAGATGGAGTTGGTCAACAAAGCCGTCTAAATGACATCAATCCAAACGACATTGAAAGCGTACAGGTACTAAAAGGAGCTTCTGCAGCAGCATTATGGGGATATAGAGCCGCAAATGGAGTAGTTTTAATCACAACAAAAAAAGGAAAAAAAGGAAAAATATCTGTTGATATTAATTCAACGGTATCTTTTGACAAGGTAAATGTTGAAATGAAATTACAAGATAAATTTGGACAAGGAATTGACGGGTTGAATATTGGGCAATTTAGAGCAAATGGATTATCAGTAAGAAATAACGCGAACTCTTTTGGAGATAAAATAGCCAATAGAGCTGGCGGAAGCGACATATTTAATACAGCTGGACAATATTTCTTAACCAATGACGGAAGAAAAATTTATCCAATAGCTAGAGGAGGGAAAAGAAGCACAGAAAACTTCCAAAAATCAAATATGGATGCTGTAATTGGAGATGGTCTTTTATTGGACAACCACGTTTCTGTAAGTGGGGGTGGTGAAAATACTAATTTTTATTTAGGCCTAGGAAACACAAACCAAGAAGGAATCATAAGAAATTCGGATTATGAAAGAACTAGTATTGACTTCACTTCTGAATCTAAGATTGGAGACAAAACTTCATTCAAAACCAAGTTTGGCTTCTCATCTGTTAATTCGAACAGAATTCAAACTGGATCAAATCTTTCAGGTCTATATTTAGGACTTTATCGCACACCTTCAGATTTCGACAATTCAGACTTCATAGGAACCAACGTATCCGCAAGTGGGCTAGAACATTTAAACAGCCATAGAGCCTACAGACAAGATGTTGGTACCAACGCAGGTGATTTAAACCCTAGTTACAACAATCCATTATGGACAACCGATTTGCAAAAAAACCCAAATACTGTAAATAGATACATAGGAGGTTTTGAATTAAAACATAAGCTTGATTCATGGATTACTATTTTAGGCCGTTTAGGATTAGACGGTTACAGTGACAAAAGAATCTCAATGTTCCCAATGAACTCAGCTGAAAACGGAGGAAACGGTAGAGCTACAGAAAGTGTAACAGATTTTCAATCTTTTAATGCTGACGTAATTGCATTAGGAGACACTAAAATCACTGATAATTTAGGACTTTCCTACTTAGCAGGCATCAACTTTTCTGAAACCAATTACGATCAAAGAGGAGGATCTTACAAAAATTTCATCATCGACAGTAACGGCTTTTCTTATGACAATGCCTTATTAGTAGACAAAACAACTTTCTTAGACAGAACCTATTCAAAATTAAGTGGCGCTTATTTTTCAACAGCATTTGATTACAAAAACTTCTTGTTTTTGACTTTAGGTGGACGTTTCGAAACTTCTTCAACTTATGATCCAAACTTAAAAGTATACTTTTATCCAACAGCAGAGTTTGGCTATAAATTCACAAATGGTTTTGAAAGTGAAATTTTAACTGATGGTAAATTAAGAGCTACTTTTGGACAAATTGCTTCTATTCCTAGACCTTATGCAGGCACAACTTATTTTAACTCTTCAACAGGAGCTGAAGGATGGGGGCCAGCCTATGACTCAGGAGCATACAATGGTTCATTTCAACAAGCAGGAACTGGTGGTAATGTCAATTTAAAACCAGAAATCAAAACAGAGACAGAAATAGGTTTTGACTTACAATTCTTCAAGGCACTTACAATTAATGCTACTTTATATTCTAATGAAACAAAAGATTTATTAGTAAATGTTCCTTTAAATGGAAGCTCCACTTACAGCACTCTTTATGGTAACTTTGCAACCATAGAGAACAAAGGTTTTGAAGTAGAATTTGATGCTAATTTATTATCTTCTTCTTCTGAATTGAAATGGAATATTTTTGGTAACTGGAGTACTAATCGCAATAAAGTAACCAAATTAGTAGGAACTAATTCATTATTCCTCAATGGATTTACTGGTTCATCTTCCCGTGCTGTATTGAATCAACCATTAGGCGTGCTTTGGGGAGGAAAATTTGACAGAGATACTAATGGAGAAATGATTTTAGACTCAAATGGATTCCCAACAGTTGCAGATGCCGAAGGAGTTATTGGAGACCCAAACCCAGATTGGAGAGGAGCTATAGGTACATCATTCTCTTATAAAGGATTCAAAATAAGCACTTTATTTGACGCCTCAATCGGAGGAGATTTATGGGATGGTACTAGTGGTGCTTTAAATAATTTTGGTAAAACACTAGAAACAGCTAACGAAGTTACGCTTACTTCACCAACAGTGAATTATGCAGGTCAAACCATCGCCCCAGGAACAATTAGAGGAAATTTAAGAGATTTTGGCGCAGGACCAGTTTTACTAGACCAGTCCTGGTATCAATCTCTTGGAGGAGGTTTTGGACCGGTAGGAGAACAATTTGTCAAATCTGCTTCTTGGATTAAATGGAGAGAACTGTCGTTATCTTATAGCCTAAATTTAAGCAAGAAAAACATAGCTCTTGAAAGCATTACGTTTACTGGAACCGGAAGAAACCTGTGGTTATGGACTGAAGCCGATGATTTAGGTCAAGACCCTGAAACTAACCTTACTGGAGGTTCAAATGGACGTGGACTACAATACTTCAATGCTCCAAACACTAAATCATTAATATTTAGCGTTAACTTAAAATTCTAAAACATGAAAAATATTTTTATAAAATCAATTAGTCTATGCTTCATAGCTTCGACACTATTCAGTTGTACTGATTATGTTTCAGATTCTAATGTGGATCCAGATTTAATCACCGACTCTGATGCCAGAAACTTATTTCAAGGAATCCTTCTTGCAGATCAATTTTTTCATACTAGTTCCAATACTAGAGATGTAATGATCTGGTTAAACCAAGCTAATGGGGAGAACAGACAATATGTAGCTTTGAATGATTGGAATTTAGCTACTGCTTCAAATTTTGATGACAGCTGGAATAATGGCTATGTAAACTGTATCACAAATGCAAAAATAACTACTTTAAAAGCAGAGAAAGAGCTTAATCCAAGATTAGCCGGAGCTGCACAAGTTATTGAAGCACATTGTATGGGGACGATTACATCATTATGGGGAGATGCTCCATATAGTGAATTAGACATTACAGGAAAAAACTTAACACCAAAATATGACAAACAAGTTGATATTTATAATAGCTTACAAGTACTTTTGGATAAGGCGATTGTTAATTTAAAAGCTACAACTGGTAAAGGTATCCCCGGAGATAAAGACATATACTTTGCTGGAAGTGCTACAAAGTGGATAAAACTAGCCTACTCTTTAAAAGCCAGATACTATTTACATGTAAAAAATTACACAAGTGCAAAAACAAATGCATTATTAGGAATGGCTAGTGCTACAGATGATTTAGTAGCTCAATTCGGGAATTCCAGCTATCAAGACTTTAATCCTTTTTACTCATTTCTAATTTATGACAGAGATGACTATATGTCTGCTGATGGATATGGTTCTAGGATACTAGATTCCTCTAATGCATTGTATAGAGGTAACGCAAAAACTGATGAAAGTGCACGATTTGGATTCTATTACAATCAAGATTATTTTTCTCCTTATTCTTTAAACTGTTACAGTACTGATTATTGGGGTGGAGCAGGTGGTGAAGCTAATGAACTTCCTGACAATGGAAAATTTGGAAGCGATTCAAATATGCCAATGGTAACTTATGGAGAAATGTTATTAATTATTGCTGAGGTTGATACCAGAAGTGGTTTTGCTACAGGACTAACTTCTTATAACACTTACAGAAACGTATTAAATACTGGATATTCTATAGGAATAAGAAATGACAAAGGCGAAGCTAATAAAGGCTACTTTGATGGAGCTAGTCATTTATCATTCAAATACGAACCATATGTTTCTGGAGACTTTGCAGCTGGAGGAATGGAAAACAATTCTGGAACTACTTTATCTGATCAAAATGCATTATTAAGAGAAATTCTTCAAGAAAAATATGTATACTTAATAGGTACATATGAAAGTTTTACGGATTACAGAAGAACGAACAATGCTTCACAAATTCAATTAAAAGCAGGAAAAGCAGGAACTCCACAACGTTTCTTATATCCACAAGTTGAGATAAATGCCAACCCTAATACACCTAGCCCAATTCCAACAATTGTGACTAAGACACCAGTGAATCAATAAAGCATATTGAACACTTAATCAAAACCATCACTTTCATTAGTGGTGGTTTTTTTTTATATCTTTGCCCCATGGAAAAAGAACATCAAATATTCGGGATAAGAGCCATCATTGAAGCCATTCAGGCAGGTGCGACAGTAGACAAAGTGTACATTCAAAAGGAAGCGAGTGGCGAGTTAATGAAAGACTTAATGAAAGTCATGAAAAGAGAAAACATTAATTTCTCCTACGTACCTGTTGAAAAACTAAATCGATTAACGCCAAACAACCACCAAGGAGCCGTAGCAAGCATCTCTCCTATTTCATTTTTTGATTTAGAATCTTTGATTGAAACTGTTTTGGCAAACGGTAAAAGACCTTTGTTTTTAGTACTTGACGGAATTTCTGACGCTAGAAATTTTGGTGCCATCATCAGAACGGCAGAATGTACGGGGGTAAACGGAATTATCGTTC
>JBOFUD010000214.1:0-10325 GCA_051652385.1 Flavobacterium sp. | reverse complement strand
AATGTAAAAGTAGAGAAAAAAAGGAATGAGATGACATGATGTGAAAGGGTGAATTTTTGGAAAATCTGATCGGAATTTTGGAAGTAAATAGGTGTCAAGTATAACATTTTGCCTAAAATCACAACGTATAGCTTAAATTCTTCGCAAAAAGCCATATTTTCAAATTATTGATTTTCAATAGTTTGAAAAAACTAGTTCTCGGAATTCACGGAATTACGACACGGAATTCCGCGAATTCCGACAACAAGTGTTTGCACAACAACAATTACTGCCCTAGTTTTGAGTTAAGGAAAGTGAAACCTTTTTGTAGTAAGACGTTACACAAAACGCTTTGCTTTTCAAAAACTATAGTAGCTACTATGAGGGAATAATACAGCTGTTAAGTAACCCTATAAAAAACAGAGCAAGGAGTTAAAAAGCTATTAACTCTAAAAACCAAGCCTAAAAGTTCTCTAGAAACTTTTTAATAATGAAAATTTAAAAACCAGAGTAGTTGATACTAATCAAAAACCAATCTCAACTATTTTGGAGTTTTTCAACAAACCTAAGTTAAAAGGCAGCAACCCATAAGGGAAAACAACAGCAGAAGATCTTTGCCTGCCTAAAAGGGAGCTAGAAGCTCTTGCAAAGATGGAAGCACCTAAAATATATATAAAATGAAAAATTTAACTTTAGCTGCAATAGCATTTGTATGCTTATCATCATTCACAACTATCAAACAAAATAGTGAAATAGACGCCTTCACAATTGCTTGTAAATGGAGAACCGTTTATACTCATTCAAATGGAGATGTTTCTTACACTGAATGGACTCATGGAGCATGTAATGTTACTGATAGTGGTAAACTAATACCGATAAAGTAAAAAAAGTTTGGCTACTCAACAAAGTTGAGTGGCCATTTATTTATAATTATTTAAAATTTATAATCTAATGAAAAAAATAACACTCGTGATTTTATCTGTTTTTCTATTTTCATTTCAAAATGAAAAATCTACTAAAGGTATTTTTGAATATGAACAAATTGAAACAAGAAATAAAGGAAAAAAAAGCCATATAATGTTTTTTAATTTAAACATTAATGACAAATACAGTACTTATACACAGACATATAAGGAAGAGATGGATGAAAAGTACACAGAAGAAAATGAAGAAGGGGTTTCTAATATCATAGTAATTAAGCCTAAAAAAAATGAAATGAAAATTGTGTACAACGATTTTATAAATTCTGAAATGTATTTTAAAGACATAGTGGCATATGATAGGGTTTATGTAAAGGAAATGAAAATGAAAATGGAGTGGACACTAAGCGAAGAAACAAGGAGATACGGAACTAAAATTTGTAAAAAAGCAACTACTTTTTTTAGGGGTAGAAAATATACAGCTTGGTATTTCCCTGATATAAAAACAAAAGTTGGCCCATGGAAATTTGTTAATACTCCTGGATTGATTTTTGAAATATATGATAATGAAAATATACTACATATAAAACTAAATAAATTGAATACAAAAAAATATTCAAATATAAATAGCTGGGAAAATGAAAAAAATGAAAAAGTGATTTCAATGACAAAATACATATCCTTAACAAAAAAAGCAGAAGATGTAATACTTGAAAGACTTAATTCTAAACTTCCAAAAGGGTCTAAACCTTTCATAAAAAATAAAGAACAAAAAGAAATTGAAATACTCTAAATTATCTCTATTGAAAAGTTTTATCCATTTATTATTTTTATTATTTTTCTTTCATGCCAATTCACAAATCAAATTTTCTGTTAAGGTTATTGATGAAAAAAAAACATCATTACCGAATGCGCTAGTAGAAATAAAAGATAAAAACAGCGTTGTTTTACAAACTTTCTTTACAAACAGTGACGGTATTGTTTTATTAAATCTCAACAGAAAGTTTTTTTCAATTTCTTTCTCAAAAACAGGATATTTAGAAGTTGATTACATCATGAAAGACTTAATAAAACAAGAACATATTACAATTGCTCTAGAAGAAAAAACGAATGAGTTAGAGGAAATTATTATCCAATCGACAAGCCCTATTAGTAAAAAAAAAGACACCATTATTTTTGATGCAAAATCCTTTTTACAAGGCAACGAACAAGTAGTTGAAGATTTGTTAAAAAAAATACCAGGATTAAATATTGATGCAAACGGTACAATAAAAGTAGGCAATCAAGAAGTGGAAAAAGTAATGATTGATGGGGATGATATGTTTGAAAAAGGATATAAAATACTTACTAAAAATATGCCTGTGAATCCTATTGATAAAGTAGAACTTTACCAAAATTATTCCAATAACAAACATTTAAAAGGTATAGAAAACAGTAATAAAGTAGCTTTAAATTTAACACTAAAAGAAGATGCTAAACGTGTTTGGTTTGGTAATATTCAAGCAGGCTACGGTTTATTTATAGAAAATCGTTATGAGTTACGTAGCAATCTGATGAACTTTGGTAAGAAAAACAAATACTACTTTCTTTCAAATCTTAATAATATTGGCGATGATGCAACAGGTGATATTAATCATTTAATTAGACCTTATCGTTTTGATGAAGCTGGAAGCATAGGCGATGACCAAAGTGTAAATTCATTATTAGGTTTAGGTTTTGATACACCAAACCTTAAACAAAAGAGAACCAATCTCAACAATGCCGAAATGTTGTCTTTGAATAGTATTTTCACATTGTCTGATAAAATTAAACTAAAAACACTTGGTTTTTTAAACACAGATGAAACAGATTTTTTTAGAAATAGTTTACAACAATTTTCCGTTGGCAATACAACATTTACAAATACCGAAAATTTTGTAGGTAAAAAAACGCAGTTAACAGGTTTTGGAAAAGTTGATTTAACCTACGACATTTCAAAAACTAAAACTTTTGAATACACAGGAAAATTTAACAAAACCAACGAAAAAAATAGAAGTGATTTGATATTTAACAACGATTTATTAAACGAACGATTAAATGCAAACAATCAACTTTTTGACCAAAAAGTAGTTTATACCAACAAGTTTAAAGACAACAAAGTTTTTTTACTCTCAAGCAGATACATCAACGAAAAAACACCGCAAAATTATTCTGTAAATCAGTTTATTTTTAATGATTTGTTTATAGAAAATGCTAATAATACCAAACAATTCAGCGAAAACAAAATGCAATTTGCAGGTGTAGAAGCTCATTTGTTAGACAAAAAGAGAAACGGCGATTTGTTTGAAATAAAAATGGGGAATCAATTACGAATAGATGAATTAAACACTCGTTTTGAGTTACTTGAAAATGAAAACAACCTAACCTTCCCAAATGGCTATCAAAACAATGTAACTTATACCACAAACGATTTGTATTTATCGGCTAAATATCGTTTTAAACTAAAGAATTTCAATTTATTAACCCAAACAGATGCACATCAATTATTCAATCAATTAGAAAATTTTGGCATAAAATCACATCAAAATCCTTTTTTTATAATGCCAAAAATCGGCTTAGATTGGAAAATTAACGACAAAAATAAAATCCTTACTTCGTATTCTCATAACAACACAAATGCTGGAGTATTAGACGTGTATTCTGGTTTTGTGCAAACAGGGTTTCGCTCGTTTTCAAAAGGTTTAGAAGAGTTTAATCAATTAAATTCATCAAATGCAATCTTAAATTATACTTATGGTAGTTGGGCCGACAAGTTTTTTGCTACTACTTATATCATGTATTCCAGAAACAATGACTTTTACAGTACTAATTCTATTGTTACTCAAAACTTTTCACAATCGGAAAAAATTATCATCAAAGACCGTGAATTTTTATCCATTTCATCAAGTATTGATAGGTATTTTAAACTTATAAAATCTAACTTAAAAATCAATTTAGGAGCAACCAAAACCAATTTTAAAAATATTGTAAATAATTCTGATTTAAGAGAAATCAAAAATTTTAATGCTGATTATGGCTTTGAACTGCGTTCGGGTTTCAGAGGCATTTTTAATTATCATATTGGCTCAAAATGGAATTACAATCAAGTAGAAACCACCATAAAAAATAATTTTACTGACAACATGAGTTTTCTTGATGTATCCTTTATGTTTAATGATAAATTTAATATTCAACTACAATCAGAACGTTACTTTTTTGGCAATTTAGACAATGATAATAACAAGTACTATTTCTTAGATTTAGAAACTCGTTATGTCGTTAAAGAAAACAAACTAACCTTTTTCTTATCAGGAAATAATCTTTTTAACACAGAAACATTTAGAAATTATAGTATTTCGGACATCAACATATCACAAACCGAATACCGATTAATGCCAAGATACATTTTGTTAAGAATGGAAATCCGATTTTAAATGAAAGCTACTTAATCATTTTTCAACTCCTGAGTTTTATAAAATCGATACAAATGGTCGTAGATCAGGAGCTCATATTGCCGTTGTCTGGATGTGAACTGGCGATTAACCATCATGTGTATATGACTGCTTAAAAAATCAAAAAAAGGAATCTCCAACTGCATCTTTATCTTGGAGAGTAACAAAGCAGTTGCTGCCATTTTAGTTTCTATGAAAGGAGTTAACACTCCAAATGGCGGGTCTGTTTTGCCTAGTAGCAAGCCTGTAATTGCTACTTCACGGTTGCGGTATTGGGTATCTAGCTCCTTATTTGTTACTGCATCGGCTTTAAATTCTTTTTTAAAATTCAATTGTAACTGGCGCATCAATTCGTGTTTTTCAGACATTGATAACTGAAAACTTTCTAAAAAACGATGGATTGTAAACAGCCCAAACAACAGTTGCGTTGCCACTTCAAAATTGGGTTTGTGCTTTAAATACGCTACAATCAACTCGCTATGATACCCAAACAAAGTCTCCGAATCTACCATAGTATTTTCTCCGTACCGCTCCAATTCCCGTTGATAGGTATCCGTTTGTACTTTCCAAACTAAATGGCTGACCAATGAAGACTCAAAAACAGGATGGAAGGCACTGATAATTTCAGCTATTGCTTCTGGTTGGGTCACCAAAAAACGAAGACGAAGATGCGAATCAGGGTCGCTATACCGAATAAAAAACCATTTTTCGATTAGCTTTTGAGCTTTTAACTGTTCAATAATAGGAGCAAATTCTTCCAATAAAAGTAAGTCCGCTGTTTGTACACCAGTATAAATTTTATAATACAGCCATTCACTGCCTAGGCAAAACTCCCTTTTCATGTTATTTTTTCTTTATAAAAGGATAAAATAATCTGATTGGTATACCTTTCTTGTACTGCATCGCTAACCGCTGCATTCTCCATAAACAGAAACTCTTCCAATATAATTTTGGGTTGTTTTTTTACCGCATTAATCAATAATTTTGCACCTAGCTCTTTATCAAAATCTAATAACAACGTATTATCAAACTGTATCCAATTCACCCATCTTGGTAAGTGTCTTTCCTTTCTCCAATTGGTAAATACTTCAAAGAACACATTTTCAGATTGTTGTGCTAAAAAGGAAATTTCGTCAGCAGTAACTACCCATTTAGCTTTACTAAGTATTACTTTTTTATAAACAACCCTAGGAAAATAGTGATAATGAGAAAAGAGTACTCCCCAATCAAAACTGTAAACAGGTTTGTCATTTTGACCCTGTAAATCACACAAAAAATGATATATGGGTAAAGATTTATTCCCGTAATTGTGCGCATTAGACAAACAAGGCACTACTATTTTATTGTGTTTTTTGGAACGCAAAATAATGGTGTTGTTTTGTACGGATACCATCAAATCATCAAGACCAATCTGAAACGCTTCGCTTACACCTGAATGTGACAAATATGGGATTTCATAAAGGCGTAAAGGCGGTCTTTTTAAAATATTTCCGGTTCTTGCTTCTGGAATATGAACGACCTCTGCTTTAATTTGATTCGGATCATACGCTTGTTCCTTAGCCACAATTTCTGTTGTCAAAGTAGCGATAGCTTCATTTCCATTACAAAAACGACCCAGTATCTTTGCTGCACTCACGTTTCCAGAAGATTCCAAAACCACTACATCCTCCTTTAATAATTCAATCATCACTGAAAAAGTGGTAGGCACCTCTTTCCAATTGCAATCAAAATCAGGAAAATCTTTTTCTGTGAGTTCTAAGACGGTTTGCTTTTGTTGCACACTCGTTTGCAATTTTTGCTCCAATATTCGATCATACGCTGACCACGTTTGGATTTCAGTCTCGTTTTTGTTTGTAAAATGAAAGGATTCCAAAAGCTCGTGTGTGTCATTTCGTTGATTCGATACTGGATAACCTAACCCAATTTCGGTATCTAGAACTAAGGCCAACGGCATTTCCTTTCCCTCGTAACGATCTAAAAATGACTTTATGAATTCTTCTAATGTATGGTTTTTATGCTTTTTTTGTATGCCATTAAGAAACGCCAAAGCTTCGAGCGTTTGACGATATACTTTTGGATGTAGTGTGTTTACACTAGCCGAAGTCGTCAAATCTGTTTGAAAAAGATACTTTTCATGAAAAGTCACATTCGCTTCCGTCAGTATATTTTTTATAGCAGTATAAGCATTAGGTTTAGGAACAAGTCCAATGTCTAAACTTTCAATTTGGTGTTTAAGCCTATGGAAAAAAGTTGTTGTTTTTTCAAAATTTGGAACACGCTCTAGTATCGTATGTATTCTATCCCATTCTTTTTCTGTGGTTAAAGCACCGTCCAAATCGCTCACTAAAAACTGAAAATCAATCAATTGATTTACAAAATCCCTAGCGTCTTCATACTCTGATGCATCATCAGCAAGCAATTTAATTAAGGCTTCAATCGTAATTCCTTGTTTTGATTTTTGATACACTAGTGTTAAAAGAGCTGTTTTTCTTAGTGCTGCAATACTGTGTTCCCTTTTGGTTTCCTTATAACGATACTCCACATATCTGTAAAAAGACCCCACTTCATAAAGGGTTGTATTGGGTCTGTAACTCAAAGTATTCTTGACATCTTCTTGCTTCGCCAATTCTTGTAACAAGGCAATCCAAAATTGCATGTCTAATTGGGTATGGCGTTTGAATAACTCCTTTTGGTCCATCACTATATTAGTGGTTTGGCCTCTTTCGCCAACAGTGCAGCCCGCAAACAACCCAAAAGGAGTGCAGCGTGACGCCATCCTTGCACTATATTTCAAGACACTAAAAGCTAAAGCAGTTGCCTTTTTATGGGAAAAGGATTGGGGATTTTCCCAATATTTTTCTACCAGTAAAATTAGTTCTGGTGAAGCCAACTGTAGCGCTTCATACACCAAGGGATCTTGCAGCAGGTCAAACGCAGTAACTACAGTTTCCTTTTCCATTATTTTAGTATAAAAAGAAAGCGGTAACAAAGGCGTTCTCAAAACATGTGATGCAAAAGGACGAATGAGATAGTGGTGCATTATCGTTTGTTTTTACTCACTTTTTCTGCAAGTTGCATCGCATTATAGACATTTAATACCTTTCCTGATTTAGAGAGTTCAGAAAATTTGGCTTTTTTACCTTCCCCACCAGGGATCAAAACCTCCATATCATATGTTGTTCCCGATTCTAGAATTATCTCCTTAACTACCTTAGCACTAAGTTTTGGATAATACGACCAAATCAAAGCCGCTGTACCGGAAACCATAGGTGCTGATAGTGAGGTACCTGAATCATACCCATAACTATTTCCCGCAATTGTAGTGTAAATTTTGTCTCCGGGTGCAAATAAATCCACATTCTTTTTCCCATAATTTGAAAAAGAGGCTACCAAAGTACTGTCTGCTTTTGCGGTAGTGGCTCCTACATTGATAAAATTTCCCACCACTTCATCTGGATTTTCATAATCCATATCATTTGGAAAAAAGGGATTACGATCTATATCAAATTGATCATTACCAGCAGCATGTACTAGCAAGACATTATTTTTTTCTGCATATTTTAATGCGTCGATCACCCATTTTTTATGCATAGAAAATTCTTTTCCGAAGGACATATTGATAACTTTTGCTCCATTATCTACTGCGTAATGTATTGCCATTGCAATATCTTTGTCGTGTTCATCGCCATTGGCAGATATTACCAAAGGCATTATTTTTATACTTTCCCGTGCTATCATAGAAACAATTCCAGAAACTTTAGTAGCATGATTTTGTGTTGATTTCTTGCTTGAAACATTAACAGAAATAGTATTATTGCCAAAGGTTTTACCAAATTTGGAAGAATTGCTTTTAATTAACAGTCGTCCATCGAAATCAAGATTTAAGCACTTATTTATAATCGAATCTACCTCCTGTTGGTTTTCTTTTACATCTTCCAGTGACTTTTCTCCAAAATCAAGTCTTGCTTTCATAAACGCAATCATCGCACCTATATCCAAATCATTATCTAGTCGTCTCTGTCTAAAAGTTTTATCATTTATTTTATATTTGACATACATACTATCCAATTGCTTATAGCTATAGCTCTCATTTGGAAAATAATGCTTTAGACTGTCTTTTGCAATTGGATACATTTTTACACTGTAAACTAATGATTTGTACCAATTCTCGTAATAAATAGAATCTTGTATAAATTTACTTTTGGCACGTTTATACTCCTGTTCCTCATTCCGGCAATTAAAAATTGGTGGCTTATTGGTTCTATTTTGTGTTTTTCCAAGTACTCTTACATACTCAAAATTGTCCCAAACCATATAACCTCCATCTTTTGTTCCAATAAAATTCCAGCCATTTGTATCGTCTATATAGCCATTATCATCATCATCGATTCCATTCTTTGGAATTTCCGCTTTATTTATCCAAATTTTATGTTTTAGAAAGTCATGATTAATATCAAATGGCGAGTCTATAACGGCAACAATAATATCATGTATTTTTTTTCCTTGACCATTTTTCAATTTATCTAAAAACATTCCCGAATATCCTCTTTCATCATTGTTTTTTTGAAACCAATTAACAGAATCTAAATTGTTAAAAATTGATACTTCCTTATATTTATTTAGATTTAGATTTGCATGAGCTATACTTGAAGGTAATTTGCAGCTCATCAATAAGAATAGTGATGCCGATAATACAAGGAATGCTTTCATAATTTTTGCAAAAACTAGTAAGTTGCAGAGATTGTTTTGTTTGTTTGAGTAATTGTCTTATCATCTCTACCATTAGCAATAATTGCGCTGTTACCTCCATTTATCAAATGCAAATTATCCAATTGAGCTACTTTCATTTTTTCTAAATCAAATTTAGATTTTGTTTCTTTTTGTTTTTTTTCGGTTTTCATAATATGTAAAAGTTATTTGGTTATTATTTTGATCTCAAAAGTATAAGGTTGCCTTGAAAATAGCTAAAAAAAATTCAAAGTTGTTATCGGAATTCACGGAATTCCGATAGTCAAAAAAAAGCACAATTAATTGATAATAAGAGAGTTATTGTGTTTTTTCGTTTTCTAAGGCTTTTATAAAAAAAGTAGGTTTTATTTTGTTTTTTTTATAAAAAGCCGCCGCAAAAGCCTCGGCAGAATTGAATCCAAACTCCTTCGCTAAAGAAGGCATAGTGTAATTTCGCAATTTGGGTTCAGCTTGCAATTGGTCAACCGCATACATAATTCTCAAATCGTTTATATAATGCACAAAGGTTTTTCCTTTTTGATCATTAATGACTTTAGATAAATATTTAGTATTCGTATTCAATTGCAAGGCTACTTTTTGAATGGTAAGCGTATTATCTAAGTATCTCTTTTTTTGTTCAAAATCAAATAACTTTTTTAATAATTGCTCCACAACTTCTGAGGCTATACCAAATGATTCTTGTGGTTTATTTTCTTGTAAAGAGCTATCTTCATTTTTTATAGTATTTGAAGTTATAACAAAAGGTGAAACGGGATGAATAATCGCTTCAAATCTCTTGCGGTATTGCTTTTTTAAATAAAACTGATAGCCTCCCAAACCACCAACACCAATCACTAAAATTCCTAAAACAACCATGCCCACCGATGAAACTGACTGCTTTTTTTGCAAGGATTGTATTAAGGCTTCTTTTTTAGCAAACAAATGAGGCGTGTCATATTCTTTTAATAAAACTTTGCTTAATTGCTTGTAATCTTTTTGCAAGACACTATCAATACTGATAAATCTGGAAAGAAATTTAAGCTGTTTTTCTTTGTCTCCCTTTCTTTTATAATGTTCAATAATATAAGAGTACCCACTTGTAAATTCAGGTGCAATTCTCTTGTTTAATAGATACATAGAATCTACCTTAACATAATTTTGTATTGCATAAGAAATATTACCCAAACCCTCATAACACTTTCCTAGATAATAATAAGAAGCTAGTATA
>JBOFUD010000213.1:0-4047 GCA_051652385.1 Flavobacterium sp. | reverse complement strand
CATCTGTCGCAGCATTGGCAGGAAAGCATATTAAAAAATCAGTATTAGAATTGGGTGGTTCAGACGCTTTTATCGTTTTGAATGACGCCGATTTGGATAAAGCATCAACCGTGGCCACTCAATCCAGAATGTTAAACGCTGGTCAAGCTTGTATTTGCGCCAAACGTTTTATCGTTACCGAAAAGGTAGCCGATGAGTTTGCTTCACTATTTGCTCAAAAAGTAGCGGCTTTACAACAAGGAAATCCTCTGCAAAATGGCATAAATATGGGACCTCTGGCTAGAATAGATTTAGCTGAAAAATTAAGCTATCAATTGGAACATTCTCTAAAGCAAGGAGCAAAAATTTTGGTTGGAGGCGAACGAGATCACTGCAATTTTCAACCCACATTAATTGATTTTGTAGATGCCAACAATATTGCGTTTCAAGAAGAAACTTTCGGGCCTTTGGCAACCATTATTAGAGCTAAAGATGAAAATGATGCGGTTGCCATTGCCAATAATCATCGCTATGGTTTGGCATCGGCAATTTGGACAGAAGACAGAGAGCATGCCTACAAACTGGCCAGAAAAATTGAAGCCGGTAATGTTTTTGTTAATTCTTTAGTCCGTTCTGATTCTAGAATCCCTTTTGGAGGTATCAAAAAATCAGGATACGGCAGAGAATTATCTGAAATTGGCATCAAAGAATTTATGAATATGAAATCAGTGATTATAGAATAGTTGTCTCGCAATGATTCGCTAAGAAAGATAAAATGCAAGTACTTTGATGCTCTTGAAAAAAGTAATAAATACCATTAAATCTTTGCGTTTACTTCGCGATTCTTTGTAAAATACAGTACTAACCAAACCAATTAACCAATGAGAAATCCAAAATCAACCGTACTCAAGAATATTCTTTTGAATTTGAAGCTTGCTCAATTTTCAAACAAAAATCCAGAAATCGAAGTCGATACCATTATTGCTTTTAAAAATAGTGATGCTGTAAGTCGTAGAAAGTTCGTGGCCGATGTGGCAAAATTTAGTTTACTTACCGGAATTATTGGAACATCAATAGTAAGTTGTAAAAAAGAAGAAGTAAAAAAAACCAGTACTCCCATATCTGATGAAGGAGAAGGTATTGCTTCATCGACTGATAAGAAAGTAGTAATTGTTGGTGCTGGGATGGCAGGCTTAAATGCAGCGTATCAATTAAAAAAGGCTGGTATTAAAGCTACGGTTTACGAGGGAAGTTTTAGATTAGGAGGTAGAATTTTGACACACTACGGCGACGCTTTACAAATGGGAATACATCCCGAATTTGGTGGCGATTTCATAGACTCGGATCATGAAGATATGATTGCTTTGGCGAAAGAATTTGATTTAGAGTTAATTGATATGTACGCCGAGTCAAAAGCAGCAAAATTAGTGCACGAAACGTTCTTCTTTGATGGAAGACATATTCCTGAGCGTGAAATCATCTCTGAATTTAAAAAAATAGCACCCACTATTCAAAAAGATGCCGCTAGTTTAGGAGAAGATTACGACACTCCTGCAGCTTTGATTTTCGATAAAATGACGTTAAAAGACTACATAAAGTCTTTACAATGTAAACAATGGTTAAAAGATATTTTTACTGCTGCCTATTTAGCCGAATTTGGATTGGATACTGCGGAACAATCAGCTATCAATTTATTGGACATGATTGACACCGATACTTCCGAAGGTTTTAAAATTTTTGGTGATAGTGACGAAAAATATCGCATAAAAGAAGGAAATTCGAAATTGATTGAACATTTAGCAGAACAAGTAAAAGGTTCAGTGGTAACGCAATCCATATTAACCGCCATTTCCAACAAGGATGGAAAATACACTTTATCATTCAAAGGTAAAGACGATGTTCAGGCCGATTATGTGATTATTACCATACCCTTTACGATGCTGCGTGAGGTCAAAATTGATTTAAGCGACATTACGCCAGAAAAAACGAATTCGATTCAGGAATTGGGCTATGGACAGAATAATAAACTATTTTTAGGCTATGAAGGCAGGCCTTGGCGCGAAGGAAAAAACAACTATTACGGCTATTTATTTCATAAAGACATTCATGATGGGTGGGATTCTAGCAGTATAAAAAGTGTGGCGAGTAACAAAGGAGCCTACTGTTGTTTTTTTGGTGGCGATGAGTCCATTGCCTTATCAAAAGTTGCAGTACAAAATCCGCATGCTCCTGCTTCACATATTTGGAAAACTGATTTACCTCAAAACAAAATTGATCAATACGTTGGGCAAATGGAAACGGTTTTTCCTGGTTCAAAAAAAGCGTATGCCAATAAGCATGTATTTGCCTGTTGGTCTTCCTATCCGTTTGTAAAAGCCAGTTATACTTGTCCAAAACCCGGTCAATGGAATACAGCAATGTTACATACAAGTGAACCTATTGGCGATGTTTATTTTGCAGGCGAGCATTGCAGTGTAGATTACCAAGGATTCATGAATGGCGCCGCGGAAACAGGCCGTATTGCAGCCGCTGCAATTGTTGCCAAAACAAAAAGTCAGCTTTAAAAACAATTTCAGTACCTATTTGATATGCCGAGTTGAAGCTATTTTTAAATTTTAATATTTTAAAGAAATAGTGTATTTTATCAATTAACGAGGAAGAGGCCTGTATTTACTGAGTGCTATTCTTACCAAATTCATAACTAATTTATAACCAATTTAAAACCAATTTAAAATCAAATGAAAAAACTATTTATCACCGTAGCGTTGCTACTTACAGAGATCATTTTTGCCCAGGCTCAAGTGACTGACACAGTTACTGTTGTTGAAGAGCCAATTAAAGGGACTTGGGATCTTAATTTAGATCTCGCTTCAAGATATATTTGGCGTGGACAATCTTGGGGTGGAGACTACCCGGTCACGCAATTATATGGTGCGTATAACATAACAGATCGTCTTTCTGTTGGCTTTTGGGGGACGCATAATTATAAAAAAGAGTATTTTGACGCTGAGGGCACCACCAAAGGCTATCGCGAAATTGATTTGATAGTAAATTATACGGTTAGTGACTTTTTAACCATTTCAGCGCAACAATATTATTGGCCCTCTACGGATCGTCAAGAAGGAGTATCCAACAAACTATTTGATTGGGGAAACACCAGCTCCAATACCCTAGATTTGATGTTAATGTTTGATTTTTCTGAGCATGACCTTCCACTATGGTTTACTACTAGTACGTTTTTAGCAGGTAATGATTACCGATATAAAGATGAATTTGATAGTAAAGGGAAGCAGAATTTTACCACTTACATGGAAGTGGGTTACAATTATGAGGCACCTTTTGGCATTAACCTAGCGCCAGTTGTAGGGGTCGTTTTAAATAACAAAGCACAATATTACAATGCTGGAGATTACGACAAGCCCTCTTTTGTGAACCTTGGTTGTAAAGTAACTAAAGAAATAAAATTATCAGAAAGCGTAGTAATGCCAATATGGTTAAATTATACCTATAACGCTACTGATGCAAGAGAAAATCTTGGCTTTTTGAATCATCAGTTTCTAGTAGCGGGTGTGACCTTTTCTCTTTCGAAATAAAGTCTAGTTTTACGCCTTTACTAGGCTAATTCTCTTTACTCAATATGCAATAAATCCCCCTGAATGATTTTTCATTAAGGGGGATTTTGTTTATGATAAAGAAATAGAAAAAAAACTGACAATTTTTGAACCTCAAAAACTTTGGGTTTTTGAATTTAAATATTACCATTGGGCCAAGGTTACAGTGACGAATACCATAATATTTGATCTCAAATTAAACTTTGACTTCAAAATGAGCTCAAAAAAACATCGAGCTCATGTTGATCTAAAATGACTATTCAATTGCCTAACTACCGGGGTATAATTTTGATTGTCCGGGCATGATTTTTATTAGAGTATTGAAATTATTTGGTCCAAATCCCTCCTATTCCAGCTTCCCATAATTTTTTATTAAAAGCGGGTAGATCTTGGGTTAATATTTGATTTCCTTCTATGCTTAACAACTCCCATTTTGCTTGGTATTCTAACCATAAAT
>JBOFUD010000212.1:0-11503 GCA_051652385.1 Flavobacterium sp. | reverse complement strand
ACCAATTTCCATTATTTGTTGGGGTGATTTTTGTAATGTTCTTTTTCACAGGAGTTGGAAATGCGGGAACCTTTAGACAATATCCTATCATTTTTGCCGAAAATCAGCGACAAGCAGCCGGTGTTATTGGCTGGACCGCCGCCATTGCAGCCTTTGGTCCTTTTATCTTTTCTAAATTGATTGGTAATAACTTAACGGCTAATGGTACTGTTAATCAATTCTTTACGGGGTTAATTATTTTTTGTATATTAGCTACAGTTATCAATTGGTGGTTTTACAACAGAAAAGGTTGCGAAAAACCTAGTTAGTAACATTTATTTTGCTTGTAATTTTGTATTTAATCAAATGAAAAATCTTAACACAAAAGCGTTAGTAATTGCAACAGGGCTTTCCGTAATTTTGATCGCCCTGGTGTTTTTTGGGTCAAGGAAATTGCAAAATTTCGATGCAGCGTTGATCACCTATTTATTTGGGACAATTTTCGCCTTTTTTGGAATTGTATACCGCTATTCCGTTTGGTTGCAACGTCCTCCTACTTGGATCTACTTCAAAAGAGGGATTTCCTATTTGTTTACAGGTAAAGTGTTTTCGCATTTTTGGTTTGCAACTAAAGAATCCGTAGAGAATATCGCTTTTCAAAAATTTATTTATCCTCGGGGTAAATACCGTTGGCTAGCGCATTTTATGATTGCAGTAGGGTGTACTTCCGCTTTTTTAATTACGATACCGCTAACTTTTGGCTGGATTCATTTCGCAATGGCCCCCAATACTATTTCGACTTACGAGGCCTATTTCTTCGGGTTTAAAGTGATGGATTTTGAATTGGATTCCGTTATGGCATTTCTAACGTTTCACGCCTTGAATTGGTCTTCGTATCTTGTTATTTTTGGTTCTTTGTATTATTTGAGAAGACGTTTGACTAATCCCGGTCTAATCGCTACGCAGTCTTTTGAAGGCGATTTGTTGCCTTTGATTCTTTTGATTGCCATTTCGGTAACTGGTTTAGGACTTACATACTCGTACCAGTTCATGAAAGGGTTTGCGTTTGATTTCTTGGCTGTTTTGCATGCCGTTACGGTGATCTTATTTTTAATTTGGATTCCGTTCGGAAAGTTTTTTCATATTATCCAAAGGCCTGCTCAAATTGGAGCACATATTTATAAAAAACAAGGAATGAAAATGGGCATGGCAGTTTGTCCTCATACCGGAGAAGAATTTGCCACCAAATTACATATTGATGATTTGAAAACAGTCACGGAACAATTAGGCTTTGATTTTACTCATGACGATGGAACTTCCCATTTGGATTTAAGTCCAGAGGGCAAAAGATCTCGACTGGCACAAGCGCATTTGAAGGCTCGAAAAGCCGGAGGAAATTTGTTTGGATAAAATTAGTATAAAGCAAAGGCACCAAGTCGCAGATAAAAAATGCCTTTGTACTTAGAAATTATTAGAATATCAATTATATCGCAAAGGCAGATAGAAAGAAGGTAAAAAATCGCTCCCTACTCTCCAAGTGGTACTAAATATTATAAGATGGCAAAATTACCAGTAGCAGAAGAAAGTATCATAGCCAATTTTGGACCACATTTGAATTATGCTCCGAAAGATGGGTATGAAGGAAGAGACGAGCCTGATAAAAATGTAAAAACCCATTGCTGTTTTTGTGGCATGCAATGTGGCATTGAGTTGTTAGTAAAAAACAACAAGGTGGTTGGGTTTGAACCATGGATGGAATTTCCATTCAATGAGGGAAGATTATGTCCAAAGGGCGTACAGCGTTACCTTCAGAACAATCACCCAGACCGATTGCTTTCGCCATTAAAAAGGGTTGAAGGAAAAGGATTTGTTCCAACCTCTTGGGATGATGCCATGAGTACAACAGTTTCTGAAATCCAACGCATTCAAGAAAAGTATGGTAAAGATGCTTTTTCTATGTTATCAGGAGTTTCCTTGACGAACGAAAAAAGTTATTTGGTGGGAAAATTTGCTCGAGTAGCAATGAAAACCAAAAATTTAGACTACAACGGTCGTTTGTGCATGGTTAGCGCAGGAGCCGGGAATAAAAAAGCTTTTGGTTTAGACAGAGCATCCAATAATTATTCTGATTTGGAATATGCCGAGGTTATTATTGTGGCTGGAGCCAATATTAGCGAGACTTTCCCAACGCTTACCCATTGGATCTGGAAAGCTAGAGATCGTGGGGCCAAAATTATTGTAGTTGATCCCCGTATGATTCCGCTGGCAAGAACCGCTGATATTCATTTGGATGTGCGTCCCGGAACTGATTCTGCTTTGTATGGAGCCATGTTGAACTATTTGGTTAATCATGATCTTTTGGATCACGATTTTATAGATAATTATACTTCCGGATTTCAAGAAACAATTGATGCAGTCAAAGAGTATACCTTGGAATGGGCTGAGGAGGTGACTGGAATCGACAAAAATAAAATACGCGAAGCAGCTGAATTATGGGGTAAAGCAAAAACCAGTTTCCTACTTCATGCCCGAGGAATAGAACACCATTCGAAAGGTGTAGATAATGTTTTGGGTTGCATCAATTTGGTTTTGGCAACCGGAAGAATTGGAAAACCTTATTGCGGATACGGAACGATAACTGGGCAAGGCAATGGACAAGGAGGTAGAGAGCACGGACATAAATGCGATCAATTACCCGGTAATAGAGATATTGAAAACCCTGAACACCGTAAGTATATATCCGAAGTTTGGGGCATTAATGAAAAAGATTTACCCGGAAAAGGACTTTCGGCTTATGAAATTATTGAAGCCATCCATCGAGGTGAAATTAAAGGACTAATTTCGATTTGCTTCAACCCACTAGTATCCTTACCCAATAGCAATTATGTACGTGAAGCATTGGAAAAATTAGAATATTACGTATGTATTGACTTTTTCTTGAATGAAACCGCACGTCATGCCGACATGATTTTAGCAGGTTCGCTTCAAGAAGAGGAGGAAGGAACCACAACATCAGCAGAAGGACGCGTTATCCGCATTCGTCAAGCCGTAACGCCTCCGGGTGATGCGAGAACGGATACTTCGATTTTATTAGAATTGGCAGACCGCTTGGGGGTCAAAGATAAATTCACCTATCATGATAGTGAAGCTATTTTTAATGAGTTGCGAGTAGCATCAAAAGGAGGAACCGCCGATTATAATGGAATAACTTATAAAAGAATTGAAGATAATATGGGGATTTTTTGGCCTTGCCCTACCGAAGATCACCCAGGAACACCCCGACTATGGGAGGATAAAAAATTTAAAACTCCTGATGGTAAAGCTCATTTTAATCCTGCGCCTTACAAATTACCAGGTGAAGTTGTAGATGCTGCGTATCCTGTGATTTTAACCACCGGACGTGTTGTTTCGCAGTATTTAAGTGGAACGCAAACCAGACGTATCGGGAAATTAGTAGATCAATTTCCAGAACCTTTACTAGAAATCCATCCAAAGATGGCTGCGCATTATGGTATTCAACAAAGAGAATTAGTGAAAGTTTCCACCCGAAGAGGAGAAGGGATCTTTCCTGCCAATATAGTCGAAACCATTAGAGAAGATACTGTTTTTATCCCGTATCATTGGTCAGGTAAAAAGTCAGCCAATCAATTAACTCCTGGTACCTTAGATCCGATTTCTAAAATTCCTGAGTTTAAAGTATGTGCCTGTCACTTGGAACCGCTAAAAGAGATTGCGCCATCGTCAAAAGAATCAACGGCTTATGCCAGTGTTTAATCTATAAAAAGTAATTATGAATTATACCAGTTTTAATACAAACGAGGAATTTTTTGTAGATATGCAACGATGTATTGGCTGTAAAGCCTGCGAAATGGCATGTGCTGAATGTGAAACCAACGGTCAGGAAACCTTGATTCATGTAAACTATGTTGATAGAGCTTCTACCATTCAAACGACAGTTCAGGTCTGCATGCATTGTGAAGATCCTGTTTGCGCTAATGTTTGTCCGGCTGACGCTATTTCAAAAGACGAGTTTGGAGTTGTTCATACTGCTAACACTGCACGATGCATTGGCTGCTCCAATTGTGTAATGGCTTGCCCTTTTGGTGTACCGAAAAAAGAAGAATCCTATGATTTGATGATGAAGTGCACCATGTGCTATGATCGGACTAGCATTGGAAAAAAACCCATGTGTGCTACCGTTTGCCCAAGTGGCGCCCTTTTTTACGGCACCCGTGCAGAAATTACAGAAATGCGTCCTAACAGTAGCCCAATAAACACTTTTGTTTTTGGAAAAGAAGTGGTGAACACTAAAGTAAATATAATGATGCCTAAAGGAAGTACGGAGTTGATTATTTATTAGACAAGCCCCTTAAACCCCGAAGGAGAACTTTGCAAAACATTGAAAACCGATAACAGATAACAGTCTTATGTCTAAAGAAGATAATTTAAATAAAAATTGGAAAAAAGATTTTCCAATTCTCAAACAACAAGCTAGTAATGTGAGTCGCCGAGACTTTGCTAAGTTTCTTACCCTAGTTTCTGGCGGTTTGATGGTAGGCAGCGGTCTGGTAGCAGCCAAAGCATATTTACTTCCAAAAGAAGAAGTTGAGGGAGAGCATTTTGTATGCAAAAAAGAGGAAATTCCTATAGGGGGTACTCGCGCTTTTGTAATTGAAGGAAGTAGTATTCCGTATATTTTGATTCATTTAGAAAATGGCGATTTTAAAGCATATGAACAAAAGTGTACTCATTTGTCTTGCTCGGTTTTTTATAAACCCGGTACCGGTATTATACATTGTCCGTGTCACGAAGGTTCATTTGATGCGGAATCAGGAGAGGTTTTGGCAGGTCCACCGCCACGCGCATTACCAAGTTTAGAGGTGTTTTTTAAAGAAAATGATATTTTTGTAAAAGCAGCTCATCCAGAAGGTAAAGCCGTCTAAAAAGCTGTAGGGTTTTGCCTTTTTGATGTACATCTAGGAGGGAGAAGTCATTGCGGTAAAACAATAATTGAAAAATATAAATCATGAGCACATTCAGAACTAGCCAAAATCAGGCAAATCCTAACAAATTGAATAACATTCTTTCAACGTTGATCTTCATTTTGATTTTGAATGTTACCATACAAATATGGTTGCTTTATGCATCATTAAACAATGCACTAGAAAATAATCGAGAAATATTAATTCCCGCTTTTATAGCTTCTTTGATTTTATTTTTGATTGGCTTTGGTTGGTTGTATTACTTACCATCTGGGAATAATACTAAGCAATAGGCTGCACTTACTTTGTATTTATTGGTCGAAAATCAGATTGGAATGGTACTTTTGGAAAAGTAAAAAAACATTTTCATGATAACAGTTTTAGAAGCTTTTTCTATTTTAGAAAATAATTTACCATCCGCTCAGGAAATACAATATTCCTTACTTCAAGCTAGGAAGCATGTGCTCTCTCAAACCCTTTTTTCTCCTATTAACATGCCTCCCTTTCGGCAATCGGCAATGGATGGATTTGCAGTTTGTTTGTATGATGGTTTGGAGTATGAAATTATCGGAGAAGTAAAAGCGGGCGATTTTGAAACTTTTGTTTTAAAGCCCGGTCAAGCTATAAAAATTTTCACTGGTGCACCCATACCCGATTCGGCTCAAGCCATGATTCCTGTTGAGAAAGTGGTGGTGGAACATTCGATTTTAAAACTACAAATTATTCCTCAGCCCAATGAAAATATTCGGCCCATTGGGGAACAAATAAAAGAGGGAGCGGTTGCACTTGAAAATGGATGCAAACTCGATGCAGCAGCCATTGGATTTTTGGCTGGTTTAGGTTTTACAACTGTTCCGGTATATAAAAAACCAAAAATTGGTGTTGTTGTAACTGGAAATGAATTACTCCCACCCGGAACGCCCTTAACCCATGGCAAAGTTTATGAAAGTAATGGTGTAATGCTTCAGTCGGCTTTGTTAGATGCATTTTATGAAAATGTTACTGTCTATAAAGTGAAGGATGACTTTGTAAGCACCAAGAATACCTTGTCTGAGGCTATTAAGGGTAATGAAGTGGTTTTGGTTTCTGGCGGAATTTCAATGGGGGATTATGATTTTGTAGCTCAAGCGCTTCATGAACTGGAAGTGAAAACACTGTTTTACAAAGTGAATCAGAAACCGGGAAAACCACTTTTTGCTGGGAAATTGAATGAAAAGATGATCTTTGCATTACCCGGAAATCCAGCAGCTTGTTTGACTTGTTTGTATGTTTATGTGCTGCCAACGTTAAAGGCTCTTTCTGGAGAAGTATGCGAGTATCATCCGATCAAATCAAGTCTGTTGACTCATGATTATAGGGTAAACAATAGTCGTTCTCAGTTTTTGAAAGCAGCTACTACTGAGGATGGCGTGACCATTTTATCTCATCAAGCCTCCTCAATGTTGAATTCTTTTTCGGTAGCTAATGCTTTGGTTTATGTGGCAGAAGGTCAGTATGAATTAAAAGTAAGTGATAAGGTACAAGTGTATTTGTTATAATCTTATCTTTTTTAGTTTTCATTGCTAATCCCGCATAAATTTTGACTTAGTCTCTTTTTCTTTTGCTAAAAGAAGTAACATTCGTTATATTTGTTTGAGTATAACGAAAACATTTCTTTTGATTATAAAGAGTAAAATTTGGATGGAATCCGAGGAAGGAATTGTACTAAGCGAAGGCAGGGTGAAATTACTTAAACTAATTGACGAGACGGGCTCGCTGAATCAAGCTGCAAAAGCGATGGGTTTGTCGTATCAAAAAGCATGGAGGTTAGTCGATGAGTCGAATAAAACAGCAGCAAGTCCATTAGTTACGACTCAAATTGGTGGAAAAAGAGGAGGAGGAACGGTGTTGACTCCTTATGGAAAGTCACTAATTGCTTCTTTTGAAGAAATCAATCGTTTGTGTTGGATTTTTTTAGACGAACAAGAAAAAAAACATGATTTATGACGGTTGCGTTACTTTTTGATTCGCCTTTTTTGTTATTGCTTTTGCCCATCGTAGCTTTTTTATACGCTAGTGTTGGTCATGGTGGTGCTAGTGGTTATCTGGCTTTGATGAGCCTTTTTGCGTTGCCTATGACTTTTATGAAGCCTACCGCCTTGGTGTTGAATATTTTGGTTTCGGCAGTGTCTTTTTATTTTTATTACAGAGAAAAAAAAATGAATTGGTCGTTGTTTTATCCTTTTGCCATTACTTCCATTCCTTTTTCTTTTTTAGGTGGTTTTTTAGTAATAGATGCTTTTTACTATAAAATAACATTAGCCACTGTTTTGGTTTTTGCGGTACTCAGATTACTTGGTTTTTTTGGAAAAGAAATTAAAGAATTGCAAACTATACAACTGCCTTTGGCTTTGTTAATTGGCGCGATAATTGGATTTTTGTCAGGATTATTAGGGATAGGTGGCGGAATAATTTTGAGTCCTGTTGTGCTGCTTTTGGGTTGGGCAACTATGAAACAAACAGCTGCCGTTTCGGCCTTGTTTATTTTGGTCAATTCAGTTTCAGGTTTAATTGGTTTCGTTACAAAAGGGGGAAGTATTCCTGAGGCTTCCTTGCCATTGTTAGCACTTGTTTTTTTTGGTGGAGTGCTGGGCGCTTTTTTTGGAAGTAAAAAAATGAATACCAGTCAATTACGCTATGTCTTGGCTTTGGTTTTAGGGATTGCCATCTTTAAATTGTATACAACGGCATAAGGAATTTAATGACGAAAATTATGGAAAATAAAGCCGTTACAGCTTACATTTTGGCAGGAGGGAAAAGCCAGAGAATGGGCACTGATAAAGGGTTTCTAGAATGGAATGGACAAACATTTATTGCCCTAATTGTTGCGGCTTTGGTTCCTATGGTAGGTGATAATATTGTTATCATTTCTTCGAATGAGCGTTACGACGCGCTAGGTTTTACTCGGATTCCAGATATCGTTGCTAACAAAGGTCCACTAGGCGGAATATATACTGCTTTAAAGAATTCCGCTACCAAACGCAACTTGATTTTGAGTGTGGATGTTCCGCTAATTTCTTCAGAATTGATCCAATGGCTGGTCGATTCTCATGATGAATCTTATTTGTTAACTCAGGTAGCAGTGCTTGGAAAACCCTGTCCTTTGGTAGCTGTTTATGATCGGTCTGTTCGTCAATTATTGCCAGAATTTATTGCTAGTAATCAATTGAAAGTAAGGGAATTTGTAAACGAAATAACCCACCAAACTCTTGAGGTTCCTGAAAAATGGAAAAATCAATTGCAAAACATCAACACACCTGAAGAGTATAAAAATATAGTATTATGAAAGTAACCCTAAAATATTTTGGCTTACTAGCAGAAATTGCCAATTGCAATGAGGAGCAGTTAGAATTAAAGGATAGTACTGCCTCGCTTATGTTTGTAAAAAAAAACATTGAAAATCGCTTTCCCGCTTTTCAAAAAACGACTTATAGTATCGCTTTGAATCAATCGCTATGTAATGAGGAAGTTCTATTAAAAGAGGAAGATGTTATCGCTTTTCTGCCACCCTTTGCTGGTGGATGATTTTTTTAAAGTAGTAATTATAACTGATTAGCCAAAAGCTATCAGCTAAAAGTCAAAATAAATGCACAACAATACACGTTATTCCAGACAAATGATTCTGCCAGAAATTGGCGAAATTGGGCAGCAAAAATTGCAAAATGCCCGCGTTTTGGTCATTGGCGCTGGTGGATTGGGTTGTCCGGTTTTGCAAAATTTAGCCATAGCTGGAGTGGGACATATCGGAATTGTAGATGGCGACTTGGTTGAAGAATCAAACCTGCATCGTCAAGTTTTATTTACTAGTAAGGATTGTGGAAAACTAAAAGTAGCGGTAGCAAAACAGGCTTTGCAACAATTAAATTCTGATATTGAAATAACTATTTTCCCAAATTATTTTGATCCGAATAATGCTGCTGAAATTGTTGGAATGTATCAAATCATTGTTGATTGTACCGATACTATCGGAGTTCGGTATTTGATAAACGATGTAGCGGTGGCCAAACGAATTCCTGTGGTGTATGCTTCCATTCATAAATTTCAAGGGCAAGTTTCGGTGTTTAATTTTCAAAACGGACCTTCTTATCGTTGTTTGTTTCCTGAAAAAGAAGATGGAATCGCCATTCCAAGTTGTGAAATGTCGGGCGTTCTCGGAGTGGTTCCCCAAACCTTAGGAAGTTTTCAAGGCACCGAAGTATTCAAAATTATTTTAGGAATAGGAGCGGTGTTATCAGGAAAACTATTGATTTATGACGCTTTGCATTATCAAACCCAAATCATTGATTTTGCTAAAAATCAAAAAGCGATTGAAAAAGGATTTACTAACGGAAGTCAGTTATTGAATCAAAAAAAGCAGCGTAATAGTTTAAGTGCAGAAGCTTTTTTAAAAAAAAGCATGCAATCCGGAGTTGTCGTTATTGATGTTCGGGAATTGGAGGAATGTCCAGAATATAAAGGACCCAATGTTATTCAGATTCCTTTAGGGGAACTAGCGGATTACAGTAATAAATTGGATAAAAATCAGGAAATAGTTCTGTTTTGCCAAACCGGACAGCGCAGTCTTTTAGCTATGAATTATCTACAAAAAGCAGGATTTATAAGTGTCTTTCATTTAGAAAAAGGTATAGAATCTTTGAAAAATCAAAGGCAATAAAAAAATAATACAAAAGTATCATGTCAACAGATAAACCCAAAAAAAGTTCTTTTATTCAAGGAAAAATCACCTCGGAATTCATTGGTAATTCTATAGCGAAGCACCAAAGCAAAACCAGTATTGGAGCGCATTCTATTTTTCTTGGACAAGTACGTGCCGACGAAATCAGCGGAAAAAAAGTGGTTGCTATAGAGTATTCGGCTTATGAAGAAATGGCAGAAACCGCCTTTCATTCTATCCGAGAATCAGCTTTCGAGAAATTTGATTTGACTTGTTTGCATATTTACCATAGTCTGGGGAGTGTACATGTCGGCGAAATTTGCCTTTTCGTTTTTGTTTCTGCTCCAAGACGAAAAGTAGTTTTTGAAGCCCTAGAATTTTTGGTTGAAGCCATTAAAGAAAAAACCGCTGTTTTCGGTAAAGAAATTTTAGAAGATGAATCGTATGTTTGGAAAGAGAATAAGTAAAAGTGATTAGCTTTTAGCTATTAGTGAATTAAACGATAAACAACAAACCACAAACGAAAAAAATGGTAGACATCACACATAAAATAATAACCCAACGTACCGCAACAGCTCAGGCGATTGTAAAAGTGGGCACACCTGCAACCATTCAAGCGATCTTAAACAAAACCGTACCCAAAGGCGATGTGTTAGAAGTGGCAAGAACAGCCGGTTTGTTTGCCGTAAAAAACACTTCAAATGCCATTCCGGATTGTCATCCTATGCCCATTGAGTACACTGGAATTCAGTTCGAATGTTTGGAAGATACTGTTTTGATCGAAGTAACGGTTAAAGCCATTTACCGAACAGGTGTAGAGGTCGAAGCCATGCACGGCGCATCAATTGTGGCCTTGACGATGTATGATATGCTTAAACCCATCGATAAAAAAGTCGAAATTTCGACCATCAAACTGCTGCATAAAAAAGGTGGTAAATCTGATTTTGGAGCCAAAAAAAGAGTGGATCTATCCGTAGCGGTAGTGGTTTGTTCTGATAGTGTTTCGGCTGGCAAGAAAGAGGATCGCGCCGGAAAAGTAATTACTTCGAAAGTAACCAATTTAGGTTTAAAGGTGTCGAGTTATTCTATTATTCCAGATGAAATTGCAGCTATTCAAATGACTATCAACGCGCACTGTGACGCTAAAATGGATTTAATTCTTTTAACGGGTGGCACAGGCTTGTCCAATCGAGACGTTACACCCGAGGCGGTTATTCCGTTGCTGGACCGTCGTGTTCCGGGAATCGAAGAAGCGATTCGTTCTTATGGTCAAGCTCGCACCCCTTACGCCATGTTGTCTAGAGGTGTGGTGGGGTTTAAGGGCAATACACTGATTATGGCATTGCCTGGCTCAACAGCAGGGGCTAGCGAATCGATGGATGCTGTTTTTCCGTCGGTTTTGCATTTGTTTCAACTCCTAAATGGTTTCAATCATGGTCAATAATCCCACTTTTTTGCAGGATACTCATCAACGTAAACATAGTTATTTGCGCATTTCGATTACCGAAAAATGCAATTTAAGATGCACATATTGTATGCCTGCCGAAGGGATTTTTTTGACTCCAAGACCTCAGCTAATGACCGAAGATGAAATCATTGTCATTGCCAAAACATTTGTAAATTTAGGGGTTGCTAAAATCCGACTAACAGGAGGTGAGCCTTTGGTTCGCAAAGAAGCGCACGCTATTATCGACCGATTAGGGCAATTAGGCGTGGAGTTGACCTTGACCACTAACGGACTTTTGGCACACAATTTTATTCCGACTTTCAAAAAGGCTAGAATTAAAGCATTGAATGTAAGTATCGATACTTTGCAAAAAGAAAAGTATAAAGCAATTACCCGAAGAGA
>JBOFUD010000211.1:0-7866 GCA_051652385.1 Flavobacterium sp. | reverse complement strand
GCCGTGAAATTGATTTCGTCGTATTTCAAATTTTCAATCAGGTCGATGATGGCACCATCTTCGGGAGGAACAATTTGGCCACCGTCTTGCCAATATACTTTGTAGCCGTTGTATTCTGGTGGATTATGAGAAGCTGTTAAAACAATTCCGCAATGACAGTTCAAATGTTTTAAGGCAAAAGACAATTCTGGAGTAGGTCTTAAGTCTGAAAAAAGATAAACTTCGATTCCGTTGGCCGAGAAAACATCTGCAACAACTTTTGCAAGTGATTTGCTGTTATGACGACAATCATACGCAATAACCGTTTTTAAGGATTCGCCAGGGAAAACTTTTTTAAGGTAATTGGATAAGCCTTGTGTGCTTTTTCCTAAAGTGTATTTGTTAATTCTATTATCGCCCACGCCCATTACGCCGCGCATACCACCGGTTCCAAATTCTAAATTCTTATAAAAGCTTTCTTCTAAATCTTTTGGAGCCGACGCCATAAGTTCTCGTACTGCGTCTTGTGTTGTCAAATCAAATGTGGGGGTTAGCCATACATTAAGTGCGTCTTGGATGTTTTGAGGAATGTGCATTTTGTTAGATTTTTAGATGAAACAATAGGGAGTTGCGTATTGAATGTTGAAATTAAATATTGATTTGATTGCCGATTTTATATCTTGCTTCATTGTTTTTTGTTCTCAAAATTATTTCGCCCAAAAAGCCAGCTAAAAATAGTTGAGTTCCTAAAATCATCGTGGTTAATGCGATATAAAACCAAGGATTGTTGGTAATCAAAGAGTACTTCATATCGTTGTACATATGATATAGTTTTGAAAATCCGATGTAAGCCGCTGCCAAAAAGCCAATCATAAACATTAAAGACCCAATGGCTCCAAAAAGGTGCATTGGTCTTTTTCCAAAACGAGATAAAAACCAAATGGTAATTAAGTCTAGGAAACCATTTACGAAACGATCCATTCCAAATTTGGTTTCTCCGTATTTTCGTGCTTGATGTTGTACTACTTTTTCACCAATTTTTCCAAATCCTGCATTTTTGGCCAAAACTGGAATGTACCGGTGCATTTCTCCTGAAACTTCAATGTTTTTTACTACTACATTTTTGTAGGCTTTCAATCCGCAGTTAAAGTCGTTCAGCTCCACACCAGAGGTTTTTCTGGCGGCCCAGTTGAATAATTTGGAGGGAAGATTCTTGGCTACAACCGAGTCGTAGCGTTTCTTTTTCCAACCCGAGACCAAATCATATTTTTGCTCTGTAATCATCTCGTATAGGCCTGGAATTTCGTCTGGACTATCTTGTAAATCGGCATCCATGGTGATAATTACATCGCCCTTGGCTTGCGCAAATCCAGCGTGAAGGGCCTGCGATTTGCCAAAATTTTTCATAAAACGAATCCCTTTTACATTAGGATTTGTTGCAGCAAAATTTTCAATAATGGTCCACGAATTGTCGGTACTTCCGTCATCCAAAAAAAGGATTTCATAGGTGTAATCATTGGCTTGCATTATTTTTACAATCCAAATGTATAATTCTTGTAAGGATTCTTCTTCGTTAAGTAGGGGTATGAGTAGGGATAAATTCATTTAATTATTTTATTCTTGAGAAGTTTTTCTAGTTTTGAAAAAAGCAGCCATCAGAAGTCCGAAAACGGAACTGAAAACGATCGTGGTAATCATCCCTTTTAGCAAAGAGTCAATGTCATATGGGCTACTTTCTTTCATGCTTTTAATAGCTTCATTAATTGCAGAGGCAGGCGTTCCAAATTTCTGCATTAATGAAATTGTATATTTTATGGTCAATTCATTTAGTGTTTCTTTCGCAGTTGGGTCGATAAAATTCCACAACACAATATTAAAAAGTGTAGAAATTAGAATTCCAACTACAGCAGCTATAAAATACGTGGTAAAGGCATCCTTGAATGAATACTCCGTTTGAATTTCTTTTTTAGTTTTAGCAAGAAGAACAATTCCGATGATCAAATAAACGCCCATGCTAACGAGACCAATCCATGGTTTAATAAAAAGATTTAGATCTATTGCGTAAATGGCAGTTGTCAATATACTTGATAGAACTCCTATTACTACGCCAAAGGTAACTCCATTCTTTTTAATAATTTCATTGATCATTTTGGTTTGGTTTAAAATTAGTGTACAAATATAACAATTCTGAATGTACTTGCTTTAAAAAATCTTTTCATTAAAAGCTAAAAAAAACAAAGCAAAGGTTTGTAGTTCTAAAAATAAGTGTAAATTTGCACACTCAAAAATAACAGTGTAAACAAAAAGTTATAAGATGTTTATACCTTTTCATTTAGAAGAAAAGCTGCAAAACAAATTATAATTGAACTAATAAAAAAAAGATTTAAGATGAGAAAAGGTATTCACCCAGAGAATTACAGATTAGTTGCTTTCAAAGACATGTCAAACGAAGATGTTTTTATTACTAAATCTACAGCAGATACAAAAGAAACAATTATCCACGAAGGAGTAGAATATCCAGTAATAAAACTGGAGATTTCTAGAACTTCTCACCCTTTTTACACTGGTAAATCTAAACTTATCGATACTGCAGGACGTATTGATAAATTCAAAACTAAATACGCAAAACACATTAAGTAATTTTAATTTGTTTTTAAATAGTATGAAGCCTTTCTTTTTAGAGAGGCTTTTTTTGTTTTCTTAAACACTGTTTCCGTTTTACAGCGTTGGGATTAATACCATAAAATAATTGTAACTTTGTGCGTGATAACCAAATCGAAAAAGAACAATAGCCAAATTTTTTCTTATGAATTATATCCTTTTTGACGGTCCCGCCCGTAATGCCCTGTTGCCGTTCACTTTTACTCGTCCCGTTGCTGATTTATTGGTAGGAATCATGACTATTCGCCAAAAATGGGAGCTTCATTTGGGGTCGACTACTACCACACTTACCGAAGAATATTTGTCTGATAAATACCCAATGGTAGAACTAGAGGGTAATGTAATGATCAACGCTTCTTTTCTTCCCAATGCGATTTTGGCCGAATTAGTGAGTAATCTAGAGGCGAATCAGGCCATTTTTAAGAAAGATGAAATCATCGCTTTTTATACTTTAGAAAATCAAGAAGAAGTTGATTTTGATACCTATGAAATTATTGAGTACAATGATGATTGTATTACCATCGAAAATACTTGGGATATTTTTTCTAAAAATGATGCCGCCATTCGAGAAGATTTTGATTTTTTAACCGAGGATAGACGATCTCAACAAATTCCAAAAAGTGTCAATGTTGTGGCTCCCGAAAATATTTTTATTGAAGAAGGCGCCAAATTAGAGTTTGTTACATTAAACGCGTCTTCTGGACCCATTTATATTGGTAAAAATGCCGAGGTGATGGAAGGATCAGTAATCAGAGGACCATTTGCTTTGTGTGAAAATGCAGTAGTGAAAATGGGATCTAAAGTGTATGGTGCTACCACCGTTGGGCCTGGGTCTAGAATAGGTGGTGAGGTGAAAAATTCGGTACTTTTCGCCAATTCCAATAAAGGTCACGAAGGCTTTTTAGGTGATTCTGTTTTGGGAGAATGGTGCAATATTGGAGCTGACAGTAACAATTCAAACCTTAAAAATAATTACGAAGAAGTACGGTTATGGAGCTATGAAACAGAGGGTTTCGCTAAAACTGGACTTCAATTTTGTGGTTTAATGATGGGCGACCACAGTAAATGTGGCATCAATACTATGTTTAATACAGGAACGGTTGTGGGAGTGAGTGCTAATATTTTTGGAAGTGGATTTCCAAGAAATTTTGTTCCAAGTTTCTCTTGGGGAGGAGCTTCTGGATTTACGACTTACTTGACCAAAAAAGCCTTCGAAACCGCTCGTTTGGTAATGGCTCGAAGAAATATTGCTTTTGATGAAAAAGAAGCAGCTATTTTAGAACACGTTTTTGAAGTTACTAAAAAATATAGAAAAGAGTAAAGCTCTTTTTGTTTACCAATAAATAGCCTCTCAAATTTTTGAGAGGTTTTTTTGTGCAATACAAGCACAGTATCTAATTGTTCAATTCCATTATTAGGCTATCTTTGCGCTTTTTAATTCTTTGCGGTTTGAAATTTAGTTTTCTAACCTCTAACCTCTAACTTTATACAATGATTACAATTAATGATGTTTCGGTTCAATTTGGTGGAACCACGCTTTTTAGTGAGGTGTCTTTTGCCATCAATGAAAATGATAAAATTGCCCTCATGGGTAAAAATGGTGCAGGTAAATCGACACTATTAAAAATTATTGCAGGACAAAGCAAGCCTTCTACAGGTAATGTGTCGGCACCGAAAGATGCTGTTGTGGCGTATTTGCCTCAGCATTTGTTAACCACGGATGGCGCTACGGTGATGGAAGAAGCCTCCAAGGCATTTGGTGAAATTTTTAGTATGAAGGCTGAAATCGACGAAATCAATGAACAATTGACCATTCGAACTGATTATGAAAGTGATGCCTACATGAAATTAATTGAAAGGGTTTCAGATTTAAGTGAGAAATTCTATGCGATTGAAGAGGTAAATTATGAAGCAGAAGTAGAGAAAATTTTGACTGGTTTAGGGTTTGAAAGAGAAGATTTTACACGTCAAACTTCTGAGTTTTCGGGAGGTTGGAGAATGCGAATTGAATTAGCTAAAATCCTTTTGCAAAAGCCCGATTTAATTTTACTCGATGAGCCTACCAACCACATGGATATCGATAGTATTCAATGGTTAGAAGATTTCTTGATTAATTCGGCTAAAGCTGTAGTGGTAATTTCTCACGATAGAGCTTTTGTAGATAATATTACAAATAGAACCATTGAAGTAACCATGGGAAGAATTTATGACTACAAAGCCAAATATTCTCACTATTTAGAGTTACGAAAAGATCGTCGTATGCACCAACAAAAAGCCTACGATGAACAACAACGTATGATTGCTGACAACAGAACCTTTATTGATCGTTTCAAAGGGACTTTTTCTAAAACAGACGCGGTTCAGTCACGCGTAAAAATGCTTGAAAAATTGGTGATCGTGCAAGTAGATGAGGTAGATACTTCGGCGCTGAAGTTAAAATTCCCTCCTGCTGCTCGTTCAGGACAATATCCGGTTATTGTTAAGGAAATGTCAAAATCTTACGGGGATCATGTAGTTTTTAAAGAGGCCAATATTGTAATTGAAAGAGGCCAAAAAGTGGCATTTGTAGGTAAAAATGGAGAAGGAAAGTCAACGATGATCAAGGCCATTATGAAAGAAATTGGCGTTGATAGTGGTACTGTCGAAATTGGTCATAATTCTCAAATTGGTTATTTTGCCCAAAATCAAGCCGCATTGTTGGATGAGAATGCTACCATTTTTGAAACAATTGACGATATCGCTGTGGGAGATGTACGTAGTAAGATTAAGGATATTTTGGGAGCTTTTATGTTTCAAGGGGATGATATTACCAAAAAAGTTAAGGTGCTTTCGGGTGGTGAAAAGACACGTTTGGCTATGATAAAATTATTGCTTGAGCCGGTCAATTTATTAATTCTAGATGAGCCCTCCAATCATTTAGACATGAAAACTAAAGACATCATTAAAGAGGCGCTACGTGATTTTGACGGCACATTGATTCTGGTTTCCCACGACCGTGATTTTCTTGATGGTTTAGCTACTAAAGTTTTCGAGTTTACAAATAAAAGGGTTGTTGAACATTTTGAAGATGTGGCAGGGTTTTTAGCGCATAAGAAAATGGATAACATGAATGAAATTGATAAAAAGTAAGCTCCAAAAAAGGCAAGTGTGTCAGATTCACTTGCCTTTTTTTAAACGGACTTTAACGCTTTTTTACTTTTGAACAACAAGGAAAAATAAGATAAAATTGCGCATATTATTCCAATAATGATCATGTTTAATATGGGCTCTCGTACTTGGTATAAAGTGCCTTCTTCAACGATTAATATTCTAAAAGCCTTTAAAAAATGAGTTAATGGAATGACATTAGCGACTCCTTGTATCCAATTCGGCATCTGACTTAATGGCCAGCTAAAGCCGCTTAGTATAAAGCTAGGGGTGGCGATTACCATTAATATCTCTGTAGCCTTCAGTTGGCTTGGAATTAGAATAGAAACCAAAATTCCAATAAAAGAGACTGAGAGGATGAAAACTCCGGCAACCAGCGTAATTTCTGGTAGGTTTTTGAAGAATGCTACTCGGAAGTAAAAGGTAAAAAACCAATACATTAGCCAAACTCCGAAACTCATGAATAAATAGGGCAATACTTTGATGACAATCATTTGTGTCACTGATTTGGTTTTTTGCACCAAAAATAAAAAAGTACCATTTTCAAATTCAGAAGCAAAGGATAGCGCAAGTGCCAAGAGCATTACTTGTTGCAGAACAGCTGCTAGAACTCCCGGCCATAAATAATACATGTAATTTGAACTTCGGTTATATTTTTTTATAAAAGTTGTTTTAAAAGGCTCATATTGCGATGCCAAAGCTTCTTCTGGTACTCCTTGTTTGCGCAAGGTTTCCATTTCGATACCCGCTTTTAAAGTTGCAAGACATACTTGAACGGCAGTTGAAGAATAATTAGCCGTAAGTATGTTGGCGGTATTGACTATGGTTGTTAACTCCGGATATTTTTTGGTAAACACCATTTTTTGGAAGTCCTTGGGGATAATTACAACGCTGTTGGCTTCGTAATCAACAACTTTTTGTGATAAATTGTTTTTGTCGTAAAGAACATGGGCAACGTTAATTACTTCGTCGTCGTTAAACATTTCAATAATCTTGGCGCTCATTTCCGATTGATCCAAGTCGATTACAAGAATAGGTAAATCGGTTACCTTTCCTTTGCTATAAACGTAGCCTAAAAGCACCGCATACAAAAGGGGAGCTCCAATGAATAACATTCGGAGAATCTTGTTTTGCCAAAACAATCCAAATTCTCTTTTGAATAGAAAAAGGAAATTTTTCATGATTTTGATGCTATGGTTGCCGTTGTTTTCGAGATCAAATCTTTCGTTTCATTGGTGTTAATAGGTGTAATTACAATTTCGAAAAGACTTTCTTGCAATTCATAATCAGGATACGCAGTGGCTATATTTCCATAAGCGCTAAGTTGTTTAATAGAAGTTACTTTTCCTTCTATATTTTGTTTTGTGTAAGGGATAGTAACGGTGATTTTTTCGCCAATTTTATATTGATTCAGTTGGTTTTCAGGAACGGTAAACCGGAAAGATATACTATTTTTTATGTTTCCGTTAAAAAGCGTGTATCCTGGAAGTGCCAATTCGCCAAGAGTCAGTGTAATGGTTTCAATTGACATGTCTTGAGGTGCGATAACATATCGAGATTGTTCAGCGGTTTCAACTTCCTGCAAGGCGCCAAAGGCTCTCTCTTGCTGGCCAAGAGCCATGGTTTGTTGTTCGATTCTGGCACCTTTTTTCGCGTCGTCTAGTTCAGCTTGCACGGCAGTATATTGTGCTAGTGCACCTTGATATTTCGCAAAGGTTTCGTCGTAGGTTTGCTGAGAAACCAAAGAGTCTTTAAGCATGTTTTTTAACCTTCTAATGGATTTTTGAGCGAATTCAAATTGTTCCTTTAAGCCCATTTTCTTGGCTTCCAATTGTTTCATTTGATCGTCTGTAGCTCCTTTTTTTGCCATTGAATACTGCGCTTTAGCACTAACAACAGCACCTTGCGCTTGATTTTTTTTAGCGTCAACCTCAGGAATATCTAATTGAGCAAGTGTGTCTCCTTCTTTGACCCAATCTCCTTCTTTTACAAACAGGCGAACTATTTTTCCGGGAATCTTACTAACAACGGCGATTTGTTCATACTCCACTTTTCCTTGCATAATGGAGTTGTTTTTTG
>JBOFUD010000210.1:0-1991 GCA_051652385.1 Flavobacterium sp. | reverse complement strand
CAGCTTTTACATTATGAACAGGAGAATATCCCTTGAGGTACGAAAACATTTCGAGTCCGTCATCAGAAGTCCCATAATCATAAGCCCAACCCGCACCTGCTGTAAAAGTATGGTACCGCAACATGTCTAAAACTCCTACTGCAGGAAGCGCTACTTTCATCAAGTCGGGCCTTTGCGTCATGACAGCACCTACCAGCAAACCACCATTCGATCCCCCTTTAATGGCCAAGAAATCGGGAGCAGTATATTTTTGCGTCGTGAGATATTCGGCTGCTGCAATACAATCATTGAAAACGTTTTGCTTTTGCATTTTAGTCCCTGCGTCATGCCATTTTTTCCCATATTCGCCCCCACCACGGAGGTTCACGACCGCATAAATTCCTCCCATTTCTAACCAAACGGCGTTGGCAATACTAAAACTTGGGGTTAAGCTCACATTAAACCCTCCATAACCGTACAAAATAGTCGGATTTTTGGCATTCCTTTTCAGGCCTTTTTTTTGGGTAATGATCATTGGAATTTTCGTACCGTCTTTTGACGTGAAAAAAACTTGTTTGGATTCATACTTCTCCGATATAAAATCCACTTTAGGTTTCACGTACACCGCAGATTTGCCATTCTTAGGAAAAAACGAATAGGTGGTGCTTGGCGTGATATAGTTTGTAAATGAAAAATACACTTCCTGATCAGTGTACTTCCCAGCAAATCCAGTGGCCGTTCCAACACCAGGCAAGGAAATATCTCGAATTAACTTACCATTGTAATCAAATTGTTGTACTACAGAAACGGCATCCTTCATGTAATTGGCAAAAATAAAACCTGCACCCGTGGATGCATTTAAAACCTGATCCGTTTCTGGAATGACATCTTTCCAAAACTCGACTTCAGGATTGGCGACATCAGCGATCACAATCTTTTTATTTGGAGCCTTCAAGTTCGTTACCATATAAAGTGACGTTCCTTTCGTGTCCAAAACATCAACATCATAGTCAAACCCTTTGTGAATAGGTATTATAGGACTGTTAGAAGTAGTTAAATCTTTGTAATACAATTCATTCCCAGAAGTTGTATTAGCCGCTGAGATGAACAAATAACGATCATCCTCAGAAACATATCCGCCAACATACCTGCGTTTTTCTTGGTCACCAAAAATAATAGCATCCTCAGATTGTTTGGTCCCGAGTTGATGAAAAAACAAGCGATGCTGATCGGTTTTGGCTGAAAGCTCACTCCCTTTAGGCTTTTCGTAACTAGCATAAAAAATTCCTTCATTTCCTTTCCATGATAAGCCGCTAAACTTAACATCTACCAGGGACTCGCCTAGGATTTCTTTGGTCCTGGCGTCCATAAAAAGCACCTTTCTCCAATCGCTCCCTGCTTCAGAGATAGCATAAGCAACTAGAGTCCCATCCTTTGAAAAGCTAAGGATATCAAGCGAAGTCGTAGCATCTTTGGAAAAAGTATTGGGATCTAAAAACACTTCTTCATGCCCTTTAGCATTTTTACGGTACACCACCGATTGATTTTGCAGGCCGTTGTTTTTGTAGTAATACGTGAAATCACCTTCTTTAAAAGGAGCTGAAATCTTTTCATAATTCCACAATTTTTCCATGCGCTCTTTGATAGCCTTTCGAAACGGAATAGCCGATAAATACTCAAAGGTCATTTTATTTTGCTCCTTTACCCATTGTGCAGTTTCAGGAGATTTATCGTCTTCAAGCCATCGATAAGGATCTGGCACAGAAGTACCAAAATACAGGTCGACTTTGTCGGTTTTATTTGTTATTGGATACTTTAAAGCAGACTGCCCGGAGGAGAGCAAACACGAAGAGACAACCACAGTCGTTACCATTACTTTATTCATAACTATTTGTTTTTAGAAAAACCATTTTTTGATGGACTTTCACATTTGATGCGTTACAAAGCTACTGAAATAGTAGCGTTATAAAAAACTAAAATCAGACCTGCACAACCCATGCAAACAAAAAAAA
>JBOFUD010000209.1:0-9931 GCA_051652385.1 Flavobacterium sp. | reverse complement strand
TCCTTTTGTGTTATTTCCCTCGCCTTCAGCCACTTTCCCGTTGTTTTTCGGGCCATTTATCAAACTGGACAAGGCGTCTGTGGTGCTTTTGGAGGGTTTAGGGCTTTCAACTGGTTTTGTTTTTGGAGCTTCCTTGCTGGTTTCTTTTTCGGGTGTTTTCTTTTTATTCTCTTTTAAAACAATTGCCTCTTCTGTGTCTTGTGTCAAAAGTGCTTCTTCTGCCGAGGGCTTTGTTGTGGCTGTTGTCGTTTCTGGTTGTGGAGAGCTTGCAATGGGTTCTAATGGTTGTACATCGCCAGAGCCAGTTTCTGAAGTGCCAAAATTTATGGCAATTCCGTTTTCTGGTGGAGGATCTAATGAGGTTAATCCGAAGAAAAAGAACATAAAAAACAACATCACAAAAAGGATTGATGTGAAAGCGAATGCTTTTTTTTCTTCTTTCGTTTCTAAATATTTCATAGCGAAAAGGGTACTATCTTTTTATTTTGGGTTGACTGCCAAAACTACTTTTATTTGATTTCGATTGGCAATATCAAGAATGGCCACTGCTTTCTCAATGGGTACCCCTTCTTCGGCACGCAAAACGATCGATTTGGAAGCCTCGCCTTTTAGTAGTGAAAGTAATTGTGTTTCAATGGCACTTTCTTCTACTGGTGTTTTGTCAATAAAATAAGCGAGATCTTTAGTGATGCTTACGGCGATACTTTTGTTATTGTCTGTTTTGCCTTTCGCCTTTGGTAATACCAAATCGAGGGCGTTGGTGGTTACCATAGTGGAGGTTAACATGAAAAATATCAAAAGTAAAAAAACAATGTCCGTCATGGAAGACATATTGAACTCTGCGCTAACTTTATTTCTTCCTCTTAAATTCATAATTCTTTTTTTTGAAAGTTAGGGTTAAGCAGGATCATTTAATAAATCCATGAAATCAACGGCATGCGCCTCCATTTGATGCACGATTTTGTCTGTTTTTACAACTAAGTGATTGTAGCCAACAAATGCAATAATACCCACTATCAATCCCACCACGGTGGTGGTCATGGCGGTGTAAATACCTTCCGAAAGGGCGCCAACTTCAATTTGTCCGCCACCACTAGCCATTTTATGAAAGGCTTGAATCATACCTACTACGGTACCAAGAAAACCTGTCATTGGTCCCGCTCCAGAAATGGTAGCGAGCATGCTTACATTTTTTTCTAGTTTGTAAATTTCTAATTTCCCGGCGTTTTCAATTGCGGTATTGATGTCATCAAGCGGCTTTCCAATTCTGGTAATTCCTTTTTCGATCAATTTGGCTACAGGCGATTGGGTTTGTGCACAAAGTAATTTGGCAGCATCAATTTTGCTAGTTCGAATGTATTCTCGAATTTGGGTCATAAACGAAACATCTATCTTGGATGCCGCTTTTATTGCCATTAAACGTTCAAAATAGAGATAGAGTGCTACAAACAACATTATAAATAGTGAAATCATAATGAGCTGACCGGCTATTCCACCACTCGTTAAAAGTTCAATAATAGATAATGTTTTTTCTGTAGGTGCTGTATCTGTGATACTTGTTGGATCAGTAGATAAGGTATCAACTTGTAGTGCTAGACTCATACTTTTGGGGTTTAATTTGAAAACGCTAATATATCATAAAAATTGTGATTTTTATGAGCTATTAGCGTTATGCTGGCTGCTGTTTTAGTGAAACACTTTAAAAAAAATCACACCAATTGTTTCAATGCAATTTCAAAAGCCGTTGCGCTTATGTTGGTTTTGGAGGCATTTATTGCATGTGCTTTTACAATTGCGTTTTTTATGGTTTCGGAGGTGTCTTGGAAAATAGCTTCGTCGGTCATTTGAACTTTTTTCTCCATGAAATAAGCAAAGACACGCGCCATTCCGCAATTCGAAATAAAATCAGGGATTAAACTTATTTTACGATCAACATCTTCCATAATGGGTCCAAAAAAGATTTCTTTGTCGGCAAAAGGAACGTTGGCGCCACAAGAAATCACCTCGAGACCGTGGGCAATTAAACTGTCGATTTGCGATTGAGCTACCAAACGAGAGGCGGCACAAGGCGTGAAGATTTCTGCGCCAATAGTCCATATTTTTTGATTGATTTCTTCAAATGGAATCATATTTTCGGAAACCAGTTTGTTACCGTCTTTATTTTGAAATAAGGTTCTAATTTCTTCGAATGAAAAACCATTTTCGTTGATTAGTCCACCGTCTCTATCTATAATTCCAACGATTTTGGCTCCCATTTCGGCTAGATAAAATGCAGCGGCTGAACCTACGTTTCCGAATCCTTGGACAATAGCTTTCTTTCCTTTGATGTCTCCACCGTAAATGCTGTAGTAATGGCCCACGGCTTGCGCTACTCCGTAACCCGTAATCATATCGGCAATGGTATATTTCTTGGTTACATCGGGAGAGAATTTTGGATTTTCAATTACTTTAATTACTCCTTGTCGCAATTGTCCAATGCGGTTAATTTTGTCGGCTTCGGTTGGTTTGAAGTGTCCATTAAAAACCCCTTCTTGCGGATGCCAAACCCCACATTCTTCAGTCATAGGAATCACTTCATGGATTTCGTCTACATTCAAATCGCCACCGGTTCCATAATAACTTTTTAATAATGGAGAAACCGCTTTGTACCAACGTTGCAAAACGCCCTTTTTTCTGGGATCGTTTGGATCAAAATTAATACCAGATTTAGCTCCACCAATCGCAGGCCCAGAAACCGAAAATTTAACTTCCATCGTTTTGGCCAAAGATAAAACTTCGTTCATGTCTAGTCCTTTGCGCATTCTTGTTCCGCCTCCAGCGGCTCCACCACGCAAGGAATTGATCACAGTCCATCCTTCAGCTTCTGTTTCAGAATCCTTCCAATTGAAGACGATTTCGGGGTGTTTATTTTCGAATTTCTTTAATAAATCTTTCATTTATTGCGATTTGTTTAGTTTTGGCAAATATATGAAAAGAATAAAACCGTTGAGAAATTTTTAAAAATCTTCAACGGCTTTTTTCTTTAAACAAAAACAGGGATGTTTTTGTTATTTGACTTTACCCAAAAGGGATTCTTTTAGTTCCATGTCAACCGGGCTGTCAGACAACCAAATACCAAAAAAGGCCTTTTTGAAATCGAATCCGGGAATTTTACCTTCTAATTGATTGTTTTTATAAACTAATATTGATTTTTCGGTTGAAGAATAAATCAAATTAAAGGCATCGTTTTCTACGGTGGCTTCTCTATTTAATAATTTTTCCAAAAGATCTAATTGACTTTTAAACTTTGGTATATTTTCTTCTCCAATAGATTTTACCATGCCTTTGTGAAGCGATTTTGATAACTTTTGCGAACTTACCAATGCTGAGGTGATTTGCAAACGAATCGCCATATTGGTGTCGCTGTCTAGGATATCTTTAGCGTCTTCAGATAAAACAGTAAGATACAAAGCTTGTGTGTATACTTCTGTCCAAAATTTGGTTCGAGAGCCAAATCCGTTGAGTTGTAATTTTTGGTTTTCAAAATCTATTGTTCTGGGGATTGTAACGCCATTAATAGAAAATTTTTCTTGTGCGATTCCATTTGAAAATGAAAAGGATAAAAGGACAACCAGTAGTAGTGTAATTGTTTTTCTCATAAAATGTTGTTAATTAAAAAAGTAGAGTGCAAATTTATATTTTAAAAAAGGTTTTTCAACGGAATTTTTATGAACAAAAAAAGTTTTGATTATTTGTGAATTAATTACGCAATCGATTTGTCTAAATAGCAGTGCTTGTTCAGAAAACACGAAAATATAATTGAATTTTATGTTAATTAATCTTTTTTTTAGCAGTTTAAAAACCGGTGTTTCTGAGAGTGTCTCTCAATTTTGAAGGTTTAAATCATGAGGTTTGTTTGTTTAGTGGTTCAAATTAAAAGCATTTGTGTACGATACATTAGCCAAACTGGTTTAGTATGTTGTGATTTTGAATCAAATTTTTAGTGAATTATTAAAAATAATGCTAATTTTTTTGCTCAAAAGCTAAAATAGCGAAATCGTTTGAATTTTCGATTTATAAATTCTACTTTTGGAATCAAAATTAGAAAACTTACTAAAATATAACTTATCACGATATGGATTTTAATCTTACGGAAGAGCATCTAATGATTCAGCAGGCGGCAAGAGATTTTGCTCAAACTGAATTGCAAGCTGGAGTAATTGAAAGAGATGAGCTCTCTAAATTTCCGACGGCACAAGTAAAAATGATGGGAAATTTGGGTTTCCTCGGAATGATGGTGGATCCAAAATATGGTGGTGCAGGATTAGACAGTATTTCTTACGTTTTAGCTATCACCGAAATTGCCAAAGTTGACGCTTCAGCAGCGGTTATTATGTCTGTCAACAATTCATTGGTTTGCGCCGGATTAGAAAAATACTGCTCTGAGGAACAAAAAATGAAATACTTGATGCCTTTGGCCAAAGGTGAAGTCATTGGTGCTTTTTGTTTGTCTGAGCCAGAAGCGGGATCCGATGCCACTTCTCAAAAAACAACTGCCATTGACAAAGGAGACTATTACCTACTTAATGGAACAAAAAATTGGATCACCAATGGAGGTACAGCCTCGACCTATTTGGTAATCGCTCAAACCGATATCGAAAAAGGACACAGGGGCATTAATGCTTTCATCGTTGAAAAAGGATGGGCAGGATTCGAAATTGGTCCCAAAGAAAAGAAAATGGGAATTCGTGGAAGCGATACGCATTCTTTGATGTTTACCGATGTTAAAGTCCCCAAAGAAAACAGAATTGGTGCGGATGGTTTTGGTTTTGCCTTTGCTATGAATGTCTTGAATGGAGGGAGAATTGGTATTGCTTCTCAAGCCTTGGGGATTGCCACAGGAGCATATGAGTTGGCGTTGAAATATTCTAAGGAAAGAAAAGCTTTTGGGAAAGAGATTTTTAATCACCAAGCGATTGCCTTTAAATTGGCCGACATGTACGTGAAAATTACCGCAGCCAAATTGTTAATTATGAAAGCCGCTTGCGAAAAAGATGCAGGTCAAGATATTGCACATTCGGGTGCTATGGCTAAATTGTATGCCTCTGAAATTGCTTTAGAAGTAGCCAATGAAGCGGTTCAAATTCACGGTGGGAATGGCTATGTAGCAGAATATCATGTAGAACGAATGATGCGTGATTCGAAAATTACTCAAATTTATGAAGGGACTTCTGAAATTCAACGTATTGTTATTTCTAGAGGATTAACTCTATAGTTTTTTATTTTTTTTAAGGGTAAACCATTGAAAGTTGTTGTCGTTGTGTGAGCGATATACTTCTTTTAATGGTTTTTTGTTTTTTGGTCAGTGTTCGCTGTTTATTGCTTCATATCATAAGCTAATACATAATACTGGTTGTGATTGTATTGAAACTCATCGATAACTTTCCATGATAATTTTTCGGTATGCGCCTTAAACGAGGGGATATTGGTTTTATTAATGAAAGTTAGCGATAACGGGTAGTGGGGCTTCATATGGATTTTCATGTAGTCAAAGAGCGAGAGGATAATGCCTTGTCCTCTAAAATTTTTATCAATACAAATTGGGCCATACTGAAAACTATTGGTAGTGGTAAATATGAAATCTTTAAACTTAAATTGCGGAAATAGTGAAATCATGTAGTCGAAAATGGGCCATTGTTTAAAAAAATCCCAGTCGGCAGCAACTATAAACCCAATAATAGTTGTGTTGTTTTTTGCGACAAAAAGTCCTTTTTGTTCAATTACTGTTTGAATTTGCTCCTCGGTGAGAGCGGTTGTTACAAATCCCGCCTCTCGCTCTGTTGCACTCAAATTCACTACTAGATTAGCTTGGTGAAGCGCAATAATACCCGGAATATCCTTTTTTGTAGCTATATTTACAGTGTAATTTGTTGGCATAATCTTCAAGGTTTGAGTCCTAAATGTACAAAATTGAATGGTATAATTACTGTTGCGTAACAACCTTTTGCTTTTTCAATCGCATTATGATTCCGTTTTTGTTATTTTTGCTTTATGAAAAAAATTATCATTACCGGAACTAGTAGAGGTATAGGTTATGAATTAGCCCTACAATTTGCTAAAGCGGGTCATCAAGTGTTGGCTGTTTCAAGAAAAACACCGCAAGCTTTGATCGACAACGATAACATTACTTGTTTATCGGTCGATTTGTCAACAGAAGATGATTTATACAAAATCACAAATTTCTTAAAAAGCACATGGAAAAGTGTCGATGCAATAATTCATAATGCTGGAGCGTTATTGAATAAACCTTTTGCAACGATCACTCAGGCTGATTTTGAAGCTATTTATAAAGTCAATGTTTTTGGCGTGGCAAATCTCACTCGAATTGCAATACCCTTTTTGCAACGCGGTAGTCACGTGGTGACCATCAGTTCGATGGGAGGTGTTCAGGGAAGTTTGAAATTTGCTGGTTTGGCAGCGTACAGTTCAAGTAAAGGTGCTGTGATCACCTTGTCGGAGTTGTTGGCTGAGGAATATAAAGAACAAGGTATCGCTTTTAATGTTTTAGCACTCGGAGCTGTTCAAACTGAGATGCTTGAAGAGGCTTTTCCAGGCTATCAAGCACCGCTTTCTGCCGCAGAAATAGCCAACTATATCTTCGATTTCACACTTACAGGGAATAAATATTACAATGGAAAAGTATTGCAGGTAACCACAAGTAATCCTTAACAGGTCTTGATTCTAAAACCCAAAACGGATATTCGAAAAGTGATAACCGAAAACAGATAACCGAAAATAGATAACTAAATTTGTCAGATACCCTTTTAAAATATTTGCCTGAACATGCCGTGAAACCAGTTTTTGAACTGATTGTTGCGAATCAAGTGCATCTAAAAATTGTAAATGAACGGGTTACACGTCATGGTGATTATCGAAGAGGAAGTAGCGGAAAGCATGAAATTACTGTCAATGCTAATTTGAATAAATACCGTTTTTTAATTACTTTAGTTCACGAAATTGCGCATTTGGTTGCTTTTGAAAAGTTTGGACGTGACATTAAACCACACGGAAGGGAATGGAAATTCACCTTTCAAAGATTGATGATTCCCTATATTCGTCCCGAAATTTTTCCTAACCAATTATTACCATTACTGGCAAGACATTTCAAGAATCCAACAGCGAGCAGCGATACGGATGCCACTTTGGCTTTGGCTTTAAAACAGTTTGATAAACAAAACGATAAAAATTATATCTTTGAGATTCCTTATGGAAGTGTTTTTAGAATTCACAATGGGAAAATTTTCAAAAAAGGAGCCTTGAGAACCAAAAGATACGAGTGCGTAGAAGTTAGTTCAAATAGAATGTATTTATTTAATCCCAATGCCGAAGTAGAATTATTGCCACATTAAACGTGTTATTTATTCTTTCAAAAAACCAAATACTATGAATAAAAATTATTATGCCATTTTGATGGCTGGCGGTGTCGGATCTCGTTTTTGGCCCGTAAGCACCACAGATTTTCCAAAACAGTTTCACGATATGTTGGGAACGGGCGAAACTTTAATTCAAAAAACATTTAGCAGATTATCCCAATTAATTCCAAAAGAAAACATTCTAATTCTTACCAATGAAGCGTACAACAACATTGTGTTGGAACAATTACCCATGGTAAGCCAGGAGCAAATTGTTTTAGAACCAGCCATGCGAAATACAGCACCTTGTATTTTATTTGCTTCTCTAAAAATTAAGAAGAAAAATCCAAATGCTGTTATGGTTGTGGCTCCAAGCGACCATTGGATTGAAGATGAAGTACAATTTATAGCTAATTTGCAGTTGTCTTTTGATTTGTGTGAAAAAGAAGATTCATTAATGACTCTGGGAATTTTACCAACATTTGCAAATACAGGGTATGGCTATATTGAATTTGATAAATTGGATAAAAGAGCGGTAAAAAAAGTCATTCAATTTAGAGAAAAACCTGATTATGCCACGGCCAGAAAATTTATTCAAAGTAGGAATTTCTTGTGGAATGCCGGTATTTTTGTGTGGAGTATTCCTTCTATTTTAAAGGCTTTTGAAGATTTTCAACCCGAAATGTTAGCTCATTTTATGAAGGGTTTTGATAGCTTTAATACCATTGACGAAAATAAATTTATTAAAGATTTTTATCCATTGGCGGAGAATATATCGATAGATTACGCCGTTATGGAAAAAGCTAAAAACGTATATGTTTTACCTGCTACTTTCGATTGGAATGATCTTGGTACTTGGGGATCTTTGTACGATAAATTGCCAAAAGACGAATTAGATAATGCGGTAGTTAATGCAAATATTTTATTGGAAAATGCCTCGCACAATATTATCAGAACCGCAACAAAAAAGACCGTAGTGATTGATGGATTGCATGATTTTATCGTGGTAGACAATGAAGATGTTTTGCTTATTTATCCAAAAAGTAAAGAACAAGACATTAAAAGGATTGCAAATAAATTGAAATAAAACAGGCTTGTTGTTTTAGAGTGTACAGCAGTAGCAGCTCTATTTAAGGAAATTGAAAACAACCAAAAAGGAGCGAAAACAATTTGTTTTCGCTCCTTTTTATTGGGTATGCCAGAATCCGAATTGACTTCGGGTGAAATTGCATTAGTCCATAAAAACAAAAGTTTACGGTTTATTTACCCTTTTAAGTAGGCTTCACGCACTTTTTTGAACAAGCGAGATGAATAAACAAATTCAACAATGGCTTGATTGTCCGTTCTGAAAATTTCCTCTTTTGTGCCTTGCCATTCTTTTAATCCATTTTTTAAGAATAAAATATTTTCGCCAATTTCCATAACGGAGTTCATGTCATGCGTGTTGATAACGGTAGTTATGTTGTATTCCTCGGTAATTTCTTTAATCAAGTTGTCGATAATGGTCGAGGTGTTGGGGTCTAATCCAGAATTGGGTTCATCACAAAATAAATATTTTGGATTGTTTACTATTGCTCTAGCGATAGCCACCCTTTTTTGCATACCGCCAGATATTTCAGATGGTAATTTGTGATGTGCATCTATTAAATTGACCCTTTTTAAAACAAAATCAACACGATCTTTAGTTTCTGAAGCACTATTTTGTGTAAACATTTTTAATGGGAAACCCACATTTTCTGCAACAGTCATGGAGTCAAATAGCGCGCTTCCCTGAAAAACCATTCCTATTTCGGTGCGGAGTTCTCTTTTTTCTTCTGGCAAAAGATCAGAATAAATTCTACCATCAAATGAAATAGTTCCTTTTTCAGGAGTATGAATACCCAAAAGACTTTTGAGTAATACCGTTTTTCCTGAGCCACTTTGACCAATAATTAAGTTAGTTTTTCCTGCTTCAAACAGGCATGAAACTCCTTTTAAAACCTTTGAATGGCCAAATGATTTTTCTATGTTTTTTATTTCGATCATGCGCCAAGTAATAATTGAGTTAGAATGTAGTTGAAGGTAATAATACAAACCGATGTCCATACAAAAGAAACTGTACTTGCTTTACCAACCTCGAGAGCGCCACCTTTCATATAGTACCCGTGAAATGATGGAATAGTAGCCAATAACATTGCGAAAATTAAGGTTTTTATAAACGCGTATGCGATATGAAAAGGAATAAAATCCATTTGTACCCCAGTGATAAAGGACTCGCTTGACGTGAAACCACCATAAACGGCTGCCATCCATCCACCAAAAATGCCCAAAAACATACTGATACCAATTACGAATGGGTACAGTAATAAAGCGATTATTTTGGGGAATACAAGGTAGTTAAGGGAGTTGACCCCCATTACTTCTAGGGCATCAATTTGCTCTGTAACTCTCATAGTACCTATGCTTGAGGTAATAAAGGATCCCATTTTACCCGCCATAATAACCGAAATAAACGTGGGCGCAAATTCTAAAATTACCGATTGGCGTGTGGCAAAACCAAT
>JBOFUD010000208.1:0-12006 GCA_051652385.1 Flavobacterium sp. | reverse complement strand
GCCTTTCGCTAAAAATTCGGTTACCTTTTCTTGAAAAGCAATTTCATAGGGTTCGTTTATTTTTTTTAGGTCTAAAAATGGAATCATTAGAATGAAATTTTATAAAAATCTTGACTATAAACGGTGCATCCCAATTCTTCTTTTTGCTGTAACAATCCGCTATGAAAACCTTTTTCGCTAGCTTCGTTTACAATGCCCATGTCAAAAAAAAGTTTCCCTTTCTTTTGGTAGGAATCGATAAGTGAAATAAAAAGAAAATCAAGCGCTCGGTATTTCTCGCCAAGTTTGGTAGTGGCGCCGTATTGCGATTTTACCCCGTTTTCGAATTCAAAAATAGTGATTCCTGCTAAAATTTTGTCCTCAAGATATACTGAAAATTGCTTAATATTGTTGGGGAATTTCTGTTTTAATTGTTCAATTTCCATTAGGCTATGCACTGGTTTTACTGCATATTTCTCTAACAATCGTGGTACTAAAACCTGCTCCCAAAAAGGGGCACAGGTCATTTCTTCCTGTACAAACATGCGAAGCAATTCTGATTTTCGAAAATGTTTCAGCTTACTTTTAGAAATTGTAATTTCTTGATTGAGGTTTACTACCATATTCATTTCTTTTCGGAGCAGTTGCCCTCCTTTTTTTAACAGAAAAAAGTCGAGTGCGGCGTTGCCCTTTTGTAAATAAATGGAAGGTATGGGATTTAAAAAAAAATGTTGAATTCCATTTATTTTAAAAAAATCGAGCAATATTCCAAAGATTTCTCTCACGGTCTCAATTTTCATTTTGGTAGCATACACCAATCCACCATATGTTAATCCCTGATGCGAATATAAAGCGTTGCCAACTCTATTGGCTGGCATAAGAGCGACCAATTTGGTTTTATCGAATACTAAAAGTGAAAAATCGTCAAATCGATCGCTATGGTATTCCATAAAATCCCTTGCAAATAAAAAAGTTGCATTATTGCACTTATGGACAAAAGAATTCCATTGCTCAAAATCGCTTTCTTGATACAATCGTACTTCGTAATTTTTTTCGTTGTATGTCATTTGATCAAGTGTTTTCCTCTAAGTACAGTGTTGGTAATGACCACTTAAATTTAACAACCAATAATCTCACAAATATGATTACCAAAGAGGTTATAAGATACAACAACGCATCAGGAAACGCCAACTTTCTGAGTATAAAAAAAACAGCTCCGCCTAAAATACAAATGGTTGCGTAAATTTCTTTTCTAAAAATTACCGGAATTTCTACACACAAAACATCGCGAATAACGCCTCCAAAGCAAGCGGTCATCGTGCCAAGGGCTACACAAATAAAGGGATGAACGCCATAATCGAGTCCTTTTTGTATTCCAATCAAAGTAAAAACTCCTAATCCTACGGAATCAGACAGCAACATAGACAATCTAAACTCGTTTAGTTTGCCTCTAAAAAAAACTACCATAACAAAACCAAGACTAATAACGTACAAATAATTCAAATCTTGCATCCAGCCCACCGGTGTATGTCCTATTAAAACATCGCGAAGTGTCCCTCCACCAACTGCGGTTACAAACGCAATAATTAGCACTCCGAAGGGATCCATTCTTTTATGCAGTGCAGTTAATGCGCCAGAAATGGCAAAGGCTAAAGTTCCAATCAAATCTAAAGCATCGAAAAAAGTCATAGTACTATTGTATTAGCGAAACTACATGGGGTAAAATATCAATTCAAAAGTAAAGAAATATACCTATCAATCGATTATAATTTGAAATTGAATTAAAAAGACAGTGAATTTCTTAACCCATTACTTTATACAAAACCCTTACAATATGTATCTTTGCACTCAAAAAAAGCTTGAAACAAATTACCTCTATACAGAATCCTTTTATAAAATCGTTGGTGCTCTTGCAAGAGAAGGCCAAAGCGCGCAAACAAACGGCGTCTTTCATGATCGAAGGACAGCGAGAAATTAGCATTGCCATAAAAGGCGGTTACCAAATAGAAACCTTATTATTTGTTCCCGAAATTTGCTCCGAGAGTCACACCAGACAATTGGCACCCAATGCAGAGCTGATAGAAATTACGGCTACGGTTTATGAAAAATTAGCCTACCGTGACACAACAGAGGGCGTTTTGGCCGTAGCAAAAATAAAATCAAGCTTGTTATCGGATTTACAACTTTCCGAAAACCCTTTGATTTTAGTGGCCGAGGCTCCAGAAAAACCAGGAAATATTGGTGCTTTGCTACGAACTGCCGATGCTGCCCATTTAGATGCGGTGATTATTGCCAATCCCAAAAGTGATTTGTATAATCCGAATATTGTCCGGTCGAGCGTTGGATGTTTGTTTACCAATCAAATTGCAACAGGCAGCACCACAGAAATTATTGCCTTTTTAAAGGAACGAAAAATCGATTTTTACTGCGCTACCTTACAAAATTCAAATGGCTATCATTTACAAAATTACACCACGCCTACAGCTTTGGTAGTGGGCACAGAAGCTACAGGACTTTCGAAGGAATGGCGTGATGCAGCCACACAAAACATTATTATTCCCATGCAAGGCGAAATTGACTCCATGAATGTATCGGTGGCCGCTGCAATTTTAATATTTGAGGCCAAAAGACAAAGAGGATTTTAATCTATTTTTTAAGAAAATGACTGTTTGTGGCAGCTGTTTGCAACCTTTTTTGAACACAGATTTTTACAGATTTAAAAAGAGTTAGATCGAATTTATAAGTCAAAAAGCAGTAACTAAAAATTACGATTGCCAGTATCATATTTAATGCTTATTTTTAGAAAAAGAACCATGCTGTTATGACCGATTTAGATATAGAAAAAGAGAATAAGGCCATTGCTCAAGAATACAAAGAGCTGTTGCGAATTAGTTACCAAACCTTGTCTACTACCGACAAAAAACTGATTCGTCATGCCTTTGATGTGGCCGTTGATGCCCACAAGGACCAGAGAAGAAAATCAGGAGAGGCGTATATCTTTCACCCGATTGCAGTAGCTAAAATTGTAGCCTCAGAGATAGGACTAGGCGCCACCTCAATCGCTGCTGCTTTATTGCATGATGTAGTTGAAGATACTCCAATGACTGTGCGCGACATAGAAAGGCTTTTTAATCCGAAGGTAGCCCAATTAGTGGAAGGCCTTACCAAAATTTCTTTGGTTCAAAAAGATCTTAACGCCTCGGTACAAGCGGAGAATTTTAGAAAAATGATTCTGACCCTAAACGATGACGTACGTGTAATATTGATCAAACTAGCTGATCGCCTACACAACATGCAAACCATGGATTCGATGCGTGAGGACAAGCAGACCAAAATTGCCTCCGAAACCCTGTATATTTACGCCCCTTTGGCACACCGATTGGGTCTGTACAACATTAAAACCAAACTAGAAGACCTAGGTTTAAAATATACTGAACCCGAAATTTACAATGAAATTGTCAGTAAAATAAAAGAAACCAAAGAAGAACAAGATCATTATATCAAAGATATTTCTGAAGTACTTAAAACTTCTTTAGACAAAGAGGGAATTAAATATATCATCAAAGGAAGACCAAAGTCTATTTTTTCTATTCGAAGAAAAATGAAAGCTCAAAATGTGAGCTTTGATGAGGTATATGATAAATTCGCCCTTCGAATTGTGTACACAGCAGAACCTTTAGAAGAGAAATTTTTGGCCTGGAAAATTTACTCAATTGTTACCGATTTTTACAGACCTAGTCCCAGTCGATTGCGCGATTGGATTTCCTCTCCAAAATCGACAGGTTACGAGGCCCTTCACATCACGGTTATGGGGCCCAAAGGTCGTTGGGTCGAAGTACAAGTTCGAAGCGAACGCATGGATGAAATTGCCGAAAAGGGATATGCCGCCCATTATAAATATAAAAATGGCGCCACCGAGGAGAGTGGATTGGATGTTTGGTTGAATTTACTTCGTGAAGCGCTTGAAAACTCCGAAACCAATGCGGTTGATTTTGTAGAAGATTTCAAAATGAATTTGTATTCTAAAGAAATCTTTGTTTTTACTCCAAAAGGAGACATCAAATCGTTGCCCAAAGGAGCTACTTCTTTAGACTTTGCTTTCAGCATACACTCCGAAATCGGAATTAAAACTAGGGGTACTCGAGTAAACGGAAAACTAGTACCGCTTAATCATGAGCTTAAAAGTGGCGACCAAGTCGACATAATTACCTCACAATACCAAAAACCAACAACACATTGGCTCGATTATGTAACCACCTCAAGAGCCAAAACTAAAATTAAGAATGTTCTAAACGAGAATACCAAAAAAATTGGGGAAGAGGGCAAAGAAATTCTTACCCGCAAACTCAAACATTTAAAAATTAATTTAAGCGAATCGGTAACGAATGAATTAGTCAATTTCTTCAAACTCAAAACCAGCTTAGACCTATTTTATCGTGTTGGAATTGGCGCTATTGAAAACCAACAACTCAAGGATTTTGCGGCTAAAAAAAGCAATACTTTTATTAATTTCTTCAAAAACAAAATAAAGAGAAATCATAAAAACACAGCCGATGCAGACATCAACAAGCCCGAAATTAACAACAATTACGATTTATTGGTTTTTGGAACCGAACACGACAAATTAGATTATAAACTTTCCCCTTGCTGCAACCCAATTCCTGGTGATGAAGTATTTGGTTTTGTTACGATCAATGAAGGCATAAAAGTGCACAAAAAAGATTGCCCAAACGCTATTGGAATGCAATCGAATTATGCTTATCGCATCATGAGCGCTAAATGGATCGACTCGTCCCAAGAAGAATTCAAAGCTATTTTGAATGTCACGGGAATGGACGTTCTTGGACTAACCAATCAACTCACCAAAGTTATTTCAAACAACATGCACGTCAATATTCAAAGTATTTCATTGAGTACCAACGCAGGGTTATTTGAGGGGCAAATTGCTGTAATCGTGCAAAATAATACCATTCTTAAAAAAATGATCAATAATATTAAAAAAATAGATGGAATCGAAAATGTGACACGAGTGTATCACACCTAAACCGCTTGAAAGGAATAATTAATCACAACTTTAAAACGGCGGCCTTTAATCTTTAAACAAAATAATTTATCTTTGCCGGATATGACACTCATCTCTACAGAAAACAATAAAAATCAAGAAATTGTAAAAAATGTGTTTACAATGTATCTTGAAAATAAAGGACACAGAAAAACGCCAGAACGTTATGCTATCCTTCAAGAAATTTACGACAGTGAAGAACATTTTGATATTGAAAATTTGTATATCAAAATGAAAAACAAAAACTATCGTGTGAGTAGAGCAACCTTATACAACACTATAGAATTGCTTTTGGATTGTGCCTTGGTTCGCAAACATCAGTTTGGACAAAATCAGGCACATTACGAGAAATCGTATTTTGACAAACAACACGATCATATTATTATGACCGATACAGGCGAGGTTATCGAGTTTTGTGACCCTAGGATACAAACCATAAAAAAAACAATAGAAGAGATTTTTGATATAGAGATTACCAATCATTCACTGTATTTATACGGGAATAAAAAGAAAACAGAATAAACGATACGATACAGAAAATTGGACAACTTAACCGTTGTCCAATTACATTTAATTAACAACAAACAATACAGATAATGACCGTAGATTTATTATTAGGATTACAATGGGGAGATGAAGGAAAAGGAAAAATTGTAGACGTTCTTACCTCCAATTACGACATCATTGCACGTTTTCAAGGGGGCCCAAATGCAGGACACACCTTAGAATTTGATGGCATCAAACATGTTTTAAGAACCATTCCATCCGGTATTTTTCATAAAAACTCTATAAACATCATTGGAAACGGTGTTGTAATTGATCCTGTAGTATTTCAAAAAGAAATCGAAGGTTTGCAAAAATTCAATTTAGATATTAAAAGCAAATTAATCATTTCAAGAAAAGCGCACCTTATTTTACCAACCCACCGTTTGCTAGATGCGGCTTCGGAAGCAGCAAAAGGAAAAGCGAAAATTGGTTCTACTTTAAAAGGAATTGGCCCAACATATATGGACAAAACCGGTAGAAACGGACTACGTGTAGGAGATATCGAGTTGGCCGATTTTGAAGATCGTTACAGAGCTTTAGCGGACAAACACGAAGAAATGATCAAATTCTATGATGTAGCCATACAATACAACTTGGCAGAAATGGAAGCGGAATTCTTTGAAGCAATCGAGGAATTAAAAAAACTAGATTTTATTGATAGCGAAGAATATTTACACCAAGCACAAAAAGCTGGTAAATCTATTTTGTGTGAAGGAGCGCAAGGTTCTTTATTGGATGTTGATTTTGGAACCTATCCTTTTGTAACCTCTTCTAATACCACTGCTGCGGGTGCTTGTACAGGTTTAGGAATTGCTCCCAACAAAATCAAAGAAGTATACGGAATTTTCAAAGCCTACGTTACACGCGTTGGTAGCGGACCTTTCCCAACGGAATTATTTGACGAAGTGGGTGCTTCTATGGCCAAAATTGGAAACGAATTTGGTTCTGTAACCGGCCGACAAAGACGTTGTGGTTGGTTGGACTTAGTAGCCCTTAAATATGCTGTTCAAGTAAATGGTGTAACCCAATTGATGATGATGAAAGGCGATGTACTTTCTGGATTTGAAACCTTAAAAGTCTGCACATCGTATCAATATAAAGGAGAAGAAATTTCACATTTCCCTTACAACATCGAGCCAGAAAATGTTACTCCAGTGTACCAAGAGTTTAAAGGATGGGCACAAGATTTAACGGGAATGACCACGTATGATCAGTTGCCGAAAGAATTAAAAGAATACATCGAATTTATAGAAAACGTAGTGGAAGTGCCTATAAAAATTGTTTCTGTTGGTCCAGACAGAAAGCAAACGATTTTAAAATAAAGAAACACTAACGCTCTGAAATTTCAGAGCGTTTTTTATACCGTTTTAGTACCATCGCGATGAAAAAAGAGTGGTCTATTTTGCTTCTGATTCTCAGCATCTCTTCTTGTAAAAAGGAAGATATTGAAATTCCTGTACCCAATACAACGCTATACTCAATTGGTGGCACAAAGCTACTTAAAAACCAAAAATCGGTCCAGTTCATTGGCACCAATGCTTTTCACGTCTTTGGCGTTGGGAGCAGTGATATGAATACCTGGCAACTAGAGATTGTCCGAGAATTTATAGGCAACACCAAAGAAACACCGGTAACAGGCGGGCCTATAAGAGACACAACTGACGCCTATTTATATTCGCTCGAAAACATCATTGCAGATAATAGGGCCCATAAAAGGGTTACTATTTTTTGTGCCTTTGGATGGGATGGAACCACAAACACCTTGTTTACGGGCAAAAGCCCAAGGCAAACGTATTGGTGGGAACAGTACAAACAACAATTAAAAGTGTGGGCCACCTACCTAAAAGACCAACCAGATGTTTGGATTGAGGTATGGAACGAGCCCTATAGCTACGATAGAAAAGACGGATATACAGATCAAATTTGGTTACAAGACATGAACGAATTGGTCGCTGTGATACGCGCTTCAGGAAACACAAATATTATTGTGGTGCCTTGCGCTGAGCAAGGGCAAGACGAAAGTGTGTTGCTCACCAAGGGCAAAGAATTTCTTAGTGGCAAATCTAATATTCTGTTTGATATTCATGCCTATGAAAAATGGCTTCTGGACAGCACTATGTCGGTTGAAAAACGGTTAGATCAACTGGAAAACAACAATATTCCGATACTAATAGGTGAAATAGCTCCTATGAATGCTGGAGTTTTAATGAATCCGAAATTATTCTTAGACAGTATGTTTGATCATGGACTATCGATATGCGCATGGGTTTGGAAAAAAGAAGCAAAGGATCAAGATGCGTTACTTACTGAAAATGGAGTTGTAAACGACAACAATAATAACAATTGGGGTACCACCTTTAAAACAATTACCGTCAGAACAAGAAAACCAAAATAACCTATGTCAAATCCGAAATATCAAATCACAAAAACAGAAGTACTATCTAAAAATTGGTCCACGCTAAATAAAGTAACGGTGGAGTACCAAAAAAAAGATGGCTCATGGGACACGCAAAATCGAGAAGTATATGAACGAGGAAATGGCGCTGCCGTTTTATTATACAATACCAGAAAAGGAACCGTTATTTTAACGCGGCAGTTTCGATTGCCAACGTACCTGAACGGAAATAAAAGTGGTTTATTGATTGAAGCTTGCGCCGGAGTTTTGGATGATGAAAATCCGGAAGCGTGTATTCTCCGAGAAATAGAAGAAGAAACCGGCTATCGATTGACTACCGTTCGTAAATTGTTTGAAGCCTATATGTCGCCAGGAGCGGTGACCGAAATTTTGCATTTTTTTGTAGGTGAATATGATGCATCCATGAAAGTAAGTGACGGTGGAGGTTTAGACCAAGAACACGAGGAAATTGATGTGATAGAAATCCCTTTCGATCAAGCGTATTTGATGATTGAAACGGAAGAAATAAAAGACGCTAAAACCATCATGCTTTTGCAATATGCCAAAATTAATCAACTCCTTCCTAATGCTACTCGACTTTCAGGTGATACCACTTATTAAATCCTGACGGCAAAAAAAGCCTGTTTTTTCTCCTCAGCCCCGATAGCAACGGCATCCTCCTGACTGGTGAACGAACCAGGCAGGAGATAGAGTGGATAGCGGGAAACCTGCTGGCATAAAAGCCTCTTGTTTCGCTCCTGATAAAATTTAGTGCACTACAACGTACCAAAAAAGTAACGTGAAAAAAGAAATTGGAATACCAAAACCGATCATCATGCTGCATAGTTTTGGTTTGAGGCCGTGGCTGGAGGCTAGAATACTGGCGGTAATCATGGGCGACATGGCGCCTTCGAGTAATGCGACCTCGATGACTTCGGACTGTTGCTTTAAAATCAAGATGTATAGTACATAAATAAAGGCGGGAGCGAGTAGTAATTTATAGAAAAGTCCTAAGCCTAAAAAGCGCCAATGTTTGCTTTTGCGCTCTAATTTTAACTGTAGGCCTACCGAAAGTAAAGCCAAAGGCGTTACAAAACCCCCAATAAATTTGAGTCCTTGTTGCAAAAACGGCGGCAAATCGTAGTCGAAAATATTCATTAAACAAGCCACTACAAAAGTGATAAAGGGCGGAAAAAAGGCTATTTTTTTTATAATTTGCACGCCACTGGTTTGTCCTTTTGAGTATAACGCAGCTACCAATACCCCCAAAGTTGACAGCACCACAAAAGAACCCGGTTGATCGACAAGAATAGCGGTTTTCATGCCGCTATCGCCATAGAGTGCGGTTATGATTGGAAAACCTATAAACGAAGTATTACTGAGACCACTGCAAATGATTAGGCAACCTGTGAGTTTACGGGACCATCCAAATTGTTTGCTTAGGAACGCAAAAAGGATCCAAGACAAGATAAAAATAATCCAAGCCACTAGAATGGGATACAAGAGTTGATTGCTCCATTGTACTTTCGGAATGTAATACAAGGCTAAAGATGGCAAACAAATCTGGAGTACGATCCAATTGAGTTTTTTAGGCGTTGTCTTGGGGATGGCAGACACTCGTTGTAATAAAAGACCAACTGCAAGAAAAACGAAAATAATGATAAAATTAATCATAAAAAATACAACACTTTAAATGTAAGATAAGTAGTGTTTCAAAATTACAATTAAAATAATTTTAATCCCTATCCCAAAACCATAAGTTTTATTTAATTTTACCTTCAAAACTATTTCGCTTTGGCCAACAACACTTCAAATTCATCAGCGCTACATGAAATTCCGGGTATTGCCTCACCCGAAAGCATTAGCATTGTTGCCGCTAACAGCATTCAGCAATTCAGAAGACAAACCCCTACTCCCGCGGAATTGGTTCAGGGAATTTTGGAAGGAAATATTACCGCATTGAGTAGGGCCATCACATTAGTGGAAAGTACTAATCCCAAGCATTTGAGTCAGGCCAATGAAGTCATCAATTCATGTTTGCCACAGGTGAAAGAATCGGTCAGAATTGGTATTACTGGAGTTCCAGGTGTTGGAAAAAGTACTTTCATCGAAGCGTTTGGAAAACATTTAACGGGTTTGGGTAGAAAAGTAGCGGTACTGGCCGTTGATCCCAGCAGTACCCTATCGCATGGGAGTATTTTGGGCGACAAAACTCGAATGGAAGAATTGGTTAAAGATAAAAATGCTTTTATTCGACCCTCGGCCTCAGGAGAAACTTTGGGCGGTGTGGCTCGAAAAACCAGAGAAACCATCACCCTTTGCGAAGCTTTTGGTTTTGATACGATCCTCATTGAAACTGTAGGTGTAGGACAAAGTGAAACCGCGGTACACAGCATGGTCGACTTTTTTTTATTGCTAAAAATTGCTGGAGCCGGCGATGAATTGCAAGGAATTAAACGGGGAATTATGGAAATGGCCGATGCCATCATCATCAACAAAGCGGATGGGGACAATATCAGAAAATCAAATTTGGCGAAAGTAGAATTTAACCGCGCCTTGCATCTTTTTCCTGCCAAAAAATCGGGATGGACGCCAACCACAGCCACTTGTAGCGCGATTACCAATGACGGAATTGCAGAAGTTTGGGACACTATTTCAAAATTTGTAGCGTTAGTACAATCCAATCGCTATTTTGAAAGCAAACGCAAAGAACAAAATCAGTTTTGGATGATGGAAACTCTTAACGAAGCCTTGAAAAATCATTTTTATACCCATCCTGAAATTATTCCCTTATTAGAAAAAAACAAGGAAGCTGTAGCGAACAATGCACTTTCTCCCTTTGCCGCTGCTCAAATTATTTTGGAAAGGTATTTTAAAAAATAAGGCGTACGCTATTTTCTTTAACAAACAAAAATCACGAAAACTCAGATAATTTAGATTATTTTTGCCAGATTAAAATTATCTAAATCTTGAAAAGAATAGCCCATTTAAAACCAATTGTATCATTTTTACTTCTTGGTTTATGCCTTACCACAAGTAGCCGCGTTTTATTATTTTTCCTTTTTAAAGAGCGTATCGTTTCCACTGAAAATTATTGGCACTTATTCCCTATCGGACTGCGAATGGATTTGATTTTACTGTGTTATCTTTCCCTATTCCCTGCAGTATTAATTGCTTTACTTCCTGAAAAATGGACACTCAAAATCCAATCTTTTTTAACGATTTATTTTATTTTTTTCCTGAGTTTCATCCTGTTTTTTGAACTGGCAACACCCAATTTCATTTCGCAATACGACACCCGACCGAACCAACTTTTTATTGAATACTTGATATATCCCAAAGAAGTAATAGGCATGCTGTACAAAGGATATTTACCGTCCATCATAGCCACAATTATTTTGTTAGCAGCCTTTGTGTTCCTACTCATTCGGTTTCGCAAATTACTTTTTGATGTTGGAAATACCCCTTATAAAACCAAGCTACTTCTTTTTCCTTTCGTACTGTTCTTGTTGTTTTTTGGGGCGCGATCTAGTTTGACCTCCAAAAGACCCATCAATGCAAGTAATGCTGTTTTTTCTTCCGATCAGTTAACAAATTGTTTAGGGCTGAACTCCTTTTACACCCTTGGTTTTGCCATTTATTCCTTAAAGAACGAAGGTAATTCGGAAAAAATGTATGGAAAAATGCTTCCTGAGGATGCAATAATAAGAGTAAAAAAATACATGGATGCCAAACCTGAAGATTTTGTTGATGCCAATTTCCCGTTGCTTCATAAAAGTGTATCAGATACAACTTTACAAAAGCCTTACAACATTGTCATCATTCTTGAAGAGAGTCTAGGAGCCGAATATGTGGGGAGTTTGGGTGGATTAGAACTCACTCCTGAGTTTGACAAATTAACCAAAGAAGGAACACTTTTTACCAATATGTACGCTACAGGAACACGAAGTGTGCGAGGAATCGAGGCCGTCGTAACGGGTTTTCTTCCGTCTCCCTCAGAAAGTGTGGTCAAACTGAATAATTC
>JBOFUD010000207.1:0-18513 GCA_051652385.1 Flavobacterium sp. | reverse complement strand
ACTACAACTGAATTCTTCTTCAAAACCAAGAACTTACTCCTATTTTTAAATTCAAAATACAAAAGTATTACATCTTCAAAAATAGTCCGTGAGCTCTTGTTTTTATTGAATAATTCAGTTTCGCAACGAAGTCTAATGCGTAATCTGGGATAATCCAACCCAGCATTGGGCTCCTCCAAGAAAGGAAAGCATAAAAAAATCCTAACTGTTTTTGCAAACAAGTTAGGATTGAATAAGTATCAAAATCATAGTTTAATGTTGTAGTGTTTCTACCTCATTTGGATGATGCTCATGTTTGAACAAAATAGCAAAAGCAATTGCGATAACTAAAGAATAAATGGCAAAAGCCAACCAAATTGTATGCCAATCTTTCATTAAAATTTCAGAATCGAAAAAACCATCCGTTGTAATATTTTTTCCTTGACTCTCAATAAAACCAAGCATTTTTGAATTGGTTGTTTCTGTTTCTAAAAAACCCGCCAACTCGCTGGTGCTTTTGAAAGATTTGGTAAAAAATTGATCAATAGCCCAACCTGAAGTAAAACTTCCTAAAACAGCTCCAATTCCGTTGGTCATCATCATGAACAAACCTTGTGCAGAGGAACGATTTTTGGAATCGGTATTGGTTTCTACAAACAATGATCCCGAAATATTAAAGAAATCGAAGGCCATTCCGTACACCACACAAGACAAAATAATCATCCATAGTCCATTGACCGGATCGCCAAAAGCAAATAATCCGAAACGCAACACCCAAGCCAACATACTAATCAACATGACTTGTTTGATTCCAAAGCGTTTCAAAAAGAAAGGAATTGCCAAAATAAACAAAGTCTCAGAGATCTGAGAAATCGACATAATTATAGTAGAATACTCAACCACAAAAGAATCGGCATATTTTGGAAAATGCTTAAATTCATCTAAAAAAACATCGCCATAAGCGTTGGTTAATTGCAAAGCGGCCCCTAAAAACATGGAGAAAATAAAAAACAATGCCATTTTGTAATTGGCAAACAATTTAAAGGATTCCAAGCCCATTAGCTCTAGAAAAGAAGCATTTTCTTTTGTCAAATTTTGAGGTTTACATTTCGGTAACGAAAAAGAATACAGCCCCAATCCGATAGCCGCAATTCCGGCAATATAGAACTGATATTCTGAAGCTTTATTCCCGGAAAGATTCGTAATCCACATAGCAGCTATAAATCCTATTGTGCCAAAAACACGAATGGGTGGAAAATCTTTAACCACATCACAATTGTTCAATTTTAGTGCATTATACGAAATAGAGTTACTCAATGCGATTGTGGGCATGTAAAAACACATTGCTAAAAGCATCACATAAATAAAATTATCTGGAGTGGTAATTTGTGGCAAATAAAACAAAACCAAAGCATACAAAATATGTAATACACCATACAATTTTTCAGCATTTACAAATCGGTCCGCAATAATCCCTGTTAGTGTGGGCATGAATAAAGAGGCGATTCCCATGGTACTAAAAACCAATCCAAACTGAGTTCCGTCCCATTGTTTAGTACCAAACCAAAAATTGGCAATAGTAATAAGCCAAGCTCCCCAAACAAAAAATTGAAGAAAACTCATTATAATTAATCTAAATTTAATTCCCATAAAATTGAATTGAAGTAGTAAAAAAATAAACGGTAAAGCTACTATTAAAATAGACATTTACAAAACATACTAGCCATTAATAACTCCTGAAATTAAATCTAAAACCAAAGAAAATTGTTCTTCTTTAGTCAAATTTGAATTATCAATTTCTATGGCATCATCGGCAATAATTAGTGGCGAATCCGCTCTGTTAGTGTCAATATAATCACGTTCTACTACATTTTTGAGTACTTCGTCATAACTCACCGAATCTCCATTTTGTTGTAACTCATCAAAACGTCTTTGGGCACGAGTAGCAGCACTTGCAGTCATAAAAATTTTAAGCTCTGCTTCCGGAAAAACAACGGTTCCAATGTCACGTCCGTCCATGACAATACCTTTGCTTTTGCCCATTTCTTGTTGTTGCTCTACTAATTTTGATCGCACTTGAGAAATTTCGGCTACTTTACTGACGAAATTCGACACTTCGATTGTTCGGATTTGTTTTTCAATATTTTCATCGTTCAAATACATTTCGGCAAAACCAAGTGCTTTATTGAACAGAAACGTTAATTGTATATTCGGAAGAGCCGCAATCAAAGCATGTGTATCAAAATTATTTGGAGAAATAAGTTCGTTTTGCATAGCAAAATAGGCCACTGCACGGTACATCGCTCCAGTATCTACATAAATATAACCCAGTTCTTGTGCCAATTGTTTGGCTAAAGTGCTTTTTCCGGTAGAGGAAAAACCGTCAATAGCAATAGTGATTTTTGTATTCAAAATGAAGTCAATTTAGTACAACCCTTCTCAAAAAAAGGATTGTGGATTTTTAAAATAAAGTGCAAAGTTAATGAACCTTTACTGCAAGTTCAACGACAAACCAAACAAACTTGTATTTGCTGCCAAAGTATATCGTGAGTAAGAATAACTGAATTTTAATCGATTCATTTTCAAACCAAACCCAACAGAAACTCCTGAAAAATGACGTTTATCCACTACTCGCAATTCTTCGCCACGGCGAAAATTATACCCTAATCGCACATTAAACGCTCTTTGTGGAAACAATTCGACACCAAAAATAACATGTCGCAACGCATTGTTCAAAAAAGAAACCTTTTCTTGTGTTTCTGTTCCATCGATTGAAGTATCCAACCGACCGGGATTTGAAAAGGCAATATTCCATTGTTGCAAATTCTCCAAAGTTAGATGCCACCGAATAGGAACGTTATCTAATTCCTGAGAAACGCCCACCATTATTTCTAGGGGTAATTTTTCTCTCAAACCAGAATATGTGGTGAATTGCATGCCAATATTCCGTAGGACTAAGGCCCAATTTACATCGTTGCGCTCGTCAATAAAAACCGCACCGATATCAATAGCACCTCCTAAAGAATTATAATTTTCTAACGCAGAAGAAATTACTTTAACGTTGGCTCCGAGATGCAAGTTCGTGTAAGGAACAGCATAAGCATATCCAACGGAAACAGCTACTTCACTACCAGTAAAGGAAGCTGTAGCGATACCATTATCGTCATAGCCATCAAATTTACCATAATTTACATAATTCACTCCCGCTTGAAATGTTTGCAAATGTTGATCGTAGGTGTACGCATAAGAAGCCGTACCATAACTCACTTCGCCAAAATAACTACCATAATTCAGCGCTAATTGGTTGTGCATTTCTGGATTAATCGAGGCCGGATTAAAATGAGCTTGATTAACATCATCGTCAAAAATAGTTAGTACTTTTCCACCCAAAGCCGCTTGTCTGGGAGCTGTAACTAGATTCAAAAATTGATAAGTGTACCGCCCTCCTATTTGCCCAAGTACTGGCCAACAGAACATTATAAACAGCACCCACAAAAAAAACTTAATTACACTCAAAGTGATGGTTTTATAATTTAGTAAAACGAAAGTATGGAGATAAAATTATATGCTGTATAAAAGTAGCTTTTTTAAATCAAAAAAAATCCAAGTTCTGAAACTAAAAAAGCTTCACGAACTTGGATCTATGTAATACAACATTTTACTTTAACTCCTTTGCATTTTTTACCTTTTGAGTAGTGATGGCAAGAGCCAAAACTTCACTCATTTCTTTTACGTAATGAAACGTTAAACCCTCTAAATATTCTGATTTTATCTCGTCGATATCACTTTTATTTTCGTGGCAAAGAATGATTTCTTTGATATTCGCTCTTTTTGCTGCCAATATTTTTTCTTTGATTCCGCCCACAGGCAACACTTTTCCTCTTAAGGTAATTTCGCCCGTCATGGCTAAATTTTTCTTCACTCGTTTTTGAGTAAATAAAGATACCAAAGAGGTCAACATGGCGATACCTGCACTTGGTCCATCTTTTGGAGTGGCTCCTTCTGGAACGTGCAAATGGATGTTGTATTTCGAAATAATTTCAGGATTCAATCCTAACAATTCGGCATTGGCTTTGATATATTCTAATGCAATAGTCGCCGATTCTTTCATTACAGTACCTAAGTTTCCTGTAATAGTCATGGCGCCTTTTCCTGGAGAAATTAAAGATTCAATAAACAAAATATCACCACCAACACTTGTCCAAGCTAGTCCAGTTACCACACCAGCTACGTCGTTACTTTCGTATTTATCACGCTCCAATCTTGGCACGCCTAATACTTTTATAAGATCTTCATCAGTTACTTTTTTGTTGTACTCTTCCTCCATCGCCACTGATTTTGCAGCGTTTCGAACTACTTGAGCAATTTTATTTTCCAAACCACGTACCCCTGATTCTCTGGTGTATCCTTCTATGATTTTTTCTAACTGTTTTTTTCCTATACTTAAATCTTTAGCGGTCAAACCATGAGCTGCTAATTGTTTTGAGAACAAATGTCTTTTGGCAATTTCAACCTTTTCTTCAATTGTATAGCCTGACATTTTGATCACTTCCATACGGTCTATCAAAGCAGGTTGTATGGCCGACATATTATTGGAGGTCGCTAAGAACATCACTTTTGACAAATCATAGCCCATTTCAAGGAAATTATCATAAAAAGCATTGTTTTGCTCCGGATCCAAAACTTCCAACAAAGCCGAAGATGGATCTCCGTTATGGCTGCTTGACAATTTATCGATTTCATCCAACACAAAAACCGGATTGGAAGTACCCGCTTTTTTCAAACTTTGAATAATGCGTCCCGGCATGGCTCCAATATACGTTTTACGATGACCACGAATCTCGGATTCGTCGCGTAAACCACCCAACGAAATTCGGACATATTCTCTGCCCAAAGCCTCTGCTACCGAACGCCCGATAGAGGTTTTACCAACACCCGGAGGCCCTGTTAAACAAATGATTGGCGACTTCATGTCATTTCTTAATTTAAGAACGGCCAAGTGCTCAATCATTCTCTTTTTTACGTCTTCAAGACCAAAATGATCTTTATCTAAAACTTTTTGAGCGTGCTTTAAATCGAAATTGTCTTTTGAAAATTCGCCCCAAGGCAATTCTAAAAACAATTCAAGATAATTTCTTTGAATGCCAAAATCAGGTGCCTGTGGATTCATTCTACGCATTTTTGACAACTCTTTCTCGAAATGTTGCTGCGTTTTTTCGTCCCATTTTTTGGTTTTGGCTTTTACACTCATTTCGTCCATTTCTTCCTCCTGAGAAACGCCTCCCAATTCTTCTTGGATGGTTTTCATTTGTTGGTGCAAGAAATATTCTCTTTGTTGTTGGTCTAAATCAAAGCGTACTTTGGATTGAATATCGTTTTTAAGTTCTAATCTTTGCAACTCTACGTTCATGAATTTTAACGTTGCCAAAGCCCTATCTTTTAAACCGTTTATGGCTAGCAAACTTTGTTTTTCTTTCACAGAAAGGTTCATGTTTGAAGAAACAAAGTTGACCAAAAACGATTGACTCTCGATATTTTTAATAGCAAAAGTGGCTTCGGTTGGAATATTAGGACTTTCTTGAATGATATTAATAGCCAATTCTTTGATAGATTCAATGATGGCACTAAATTCAGAATCGTTTTTTCGAGGCCTTTTTTCAGAAACTTCTTTAACTGTTGCCGTAATATAGGGTACCTCCTCCACTACTTCCTCAATTTCGAAGCGTTTTTTTCCTTGCAAAATCACGGTAACATTTCCATCTGGCATTTTGAGAACGCGCAAAATTCTAGCTACTGTTCCAATTTTATTAATGTCCGTTTTTGTGGGATCTTCATCATCTTCATTAATTTGAGCTACAACACCTATGACTTTTCCTGCAGCATTGGCATCATTAATAAGCTTGATCGACTTGTCTCTTCCCGCCGAAATTGGAATGACAACTCCAGGAAACAAAACGGTATTTCGTAGCGGCAGAATGGGAAGCGTTTCTGGCAAGGATTCGTTGTTCATTTCTTCTTCATCCTCTGGGGTTAGAAGCGGAATTAAATCGGATTCAGAATCAAATTCATGGAGTGACAAGTTGTCAATTGTTCGTATTTTGTGATTTGACATATCGTTATTTGGTCATTTTGTCATTAAGTGAACTATACTTTAATGCAAAGTTAATAATTTATACTTTTTATATTGCTGAAAATCAATACCACTACCGATAGGCAAAGTGAAATTCATCTTTTAAAAAACAATCTTTGTGCCAGAACTTTTAAAACTAAAAAGGAGGCGATTTTATTTCATAAACTGCCGCCAAGTAACGGATATATGCTTCCTTTTTGCCCCGATGGCAGTGGCATCCTTTGCTTTTTTTTTCAAAAAGCAAAGATATAACGGACAGCGGGACTTTGATACCAAAAATGTCTATTTTTTCTGCATCACACTGCACCTTACTACACTCAATATTTCGAAAGCTTTCAGAATGAATTTAATTCAATATCTTTAGGTTGCATTTAAGTATATCAACCCAAAAAAAAGTAGCCTTGACAAAGATGCATCACAGCCCAAAATTCATATCATTTTACAGAGGCAGCCTGGCTTTTAATTTCGTAATGTAGCACTTTAAATCAAACCTATCTAAAAATTAACTCATGAAAAATCTAACTATTAGCAGTATTTTGTTTTTAACTTTTGGAACATGCTTGTCATACGGGCAATGGGAAATGGGAAAACAGATAAAAGGAAACGGAAATGTAATTTCAGAAAGTAGAACAACCGCTGATTATGATGGCATAAAAATTTCGGGCTTTTTTGATGTGGATTTGGTCGCTGGAAAGGAAGGGAAGATTGTTATCAAAGGAGAACAAAACATTATAAATCACATCGGTGTAAAAGTAGTAGACAACGTCCTTATCATTGACGCTGAAAAAGGTTATAATTACAAAGTATCTTACGGCAAATCAATTCGTATTACCATTCCTTTCGAATCAATTAGCGCGATAGTTTTGAGTGGTTCTGGTGATATTACCAGCAAAGATGTCATAAAAAGTCAAGCTTTTGATGCAAAACTGTCCGGTTCGGGTGATTTTAAACTTACGGTAGATACCCAAAACTTCAACATGAGTTTGAGTGGCTCAGGAGACATAGATTTAGAAGGCATTGCAACTAATTTCATTACTAGCATATCTGGATCAGGGGATATTAATGCCTCAAATTTAAAATCAAAAACTGTAAGTGTGAGCATTTCAGGATCGGGAGATACGAAAGTAAATTGTTCTGAAAGCTTATATGCCAGAATTTCAGGGTCGGGTGATATTGTTTATTACGGGAATCCAACTAAAAAAGACACCAAAGTGGCCGGTTCAGGAGATATCTCTAAGGGATAGAATTTTCATTGGTATTAGGTAAGTGCATCTTAATACATTTAAGACACTTTTTTTGGAGGGACTCGTTTTAATAAAAGAACGGCGATAAAGAAAAACAAAGCCAAGAATACAATTGCAAATCTTGGGCTACCCGTTATTTGATCGATTACTCCAAAAACACACATTCCTATAACAATCCCAATTTTTTCGGCCACATCATAAAAACTAAAAAACGAAGTCGTATCAGTAGTTTCAGGCAAATACTTGGAATAAGTAGACCTTGATAACGCCTGTATTCCACCCATTACTAATCCAACAAAAGCAGCCATAGTATAAAACTGAATCGGCAATGTGATAAAAACAACACCAATACAAAGTAAAAACCAAAAAGCATTGATCACCATAAGAGTTTTGATATTACCAAATTTCTCTGAAGCTTTAGAAGTTAAAAATGCACCAAAAACAGCCACAATTTGAATCAACAAAATACATATAATCAAACCTATTGTGCTATCACTTTTTGACTTCCATGCTATTTCTTGAGCACCAAAATAGGTAGCTACTAGCATAGCCGTTTGCACCGCCATACTAGAGACAAAAAAAGCATATAAATAGCGCTTCAGCGGCAGATTATCTCTTAAAATAAGACTGACGTTTTTCAATTCTTTAAAACCATTGAAAATAATATGCGTAGGGAAGCGTTTATTTGATTTTTTGGAACCTTTAGGCAAGAAATAATAAGTGTACTGGCTGAATAAAATCCACCAGACCCCAACCATGACAAACGAATAGCGCATGGCTTTCATTGCAGCCACCCCTTCTGCTCCAGCTATCCCGAATAACTTGGGCTTCATGATCATGGCCAAGTTGACGACCAATAAAAGAACACTGCCTATATAACCCAAAGAGTAGCCTTTTGCACTTATCGCATCCTGTTGATCGAGATATGCAATATCTGGAAGATATGAATTATAAAAAACTAAACTTCCCCAGTACCCAATTAGTCCCAGAAAATAAAACAACAACCCAGAATAAATGGATTCCAATGTAAACCAATACAACCCCATACACGATAGGGCGCCTAGATAACAAAAAAACTTCATGAAGCTTTTTTTATTCCCTACAAAATCAGCAATTCCAGATAAAAAAGGAGAAATGATCGCTACTACAAGAAATGCTGCGGCAGTAATAAAACTAATTAATGCAGAATTTTTTAAGTTCATTCCAAAAACATGCAAGTAAAGACTTTTATCTACAAAAAGTGCCCCATAAAATATGGGGAAAACTGCAGATGCAATGGTAAGCGTGTAAACAGAATTGGCCCAATCATAAAAAGCCCAGGCATTCAATAGTTTTTTATCTCCTTTAGGTAAATTTTTCATAGGATTTTGATTCGGTTTAAAGCGCTGTAAAAATATCTTTTTTCTTCAAGTGGGAAAGTAATTCAGGCTAAATATTTACAAAAAAAACAAGCATTACACTTGTTTTTTCACTTGATTATGATTTAATCCAGAATCCGCATTAGAAATCTACTACATCTGAATTTTTCTTCAAAACCAAAAACTTACTCCCATTTTTAAATTCAAAATACGAACGTATTAACTCATTGATTTATATGTTTCATTTGTATTCGCTGAACTTTGTTTCCTTCTTCAAAAATAGTCCGTGAGCTCTTGCTTTTATAGAATAATTCAGCTTTGCCACGATGTCTAATGCGGATTCTAGGTTTAAATTTTAAAAACTTCAATTCTTTAGGAAAAGCCAACCTTTACTTTGATACGACAAGCAAAAAGAAATGATTTAATTGTTTTAGGTTAATAAACCCTACCAAATTTTGCAGCAATGACTTTGGCTTGGGGCACAAGATTTTGCAAATTAGCCACACGTGTTGCATCAGACGGATGTGTGCTCATAAATTCAGGTTGTGTTTTTCCGCCGGATTGAGCCGCCATGCGCTTCCAAAACGAAATTGCCTCTTGTGGGTTGTATCCCGCAATGGCCATTAAAGTCAATCCAATTTTGTCAGCTTCAGTCTCATGATTACGGCTAAAAGGGAGCATTACGCCCACTTGAGAACCCACCCCGTACAATTGCTGCCATAAACTTTGCTGTTCAGCAGATTGTCCACCGGTTAGAACAGCCAATCCTACTGCACCGTATCCTTGTAGTTGCGCAGCACTCATACGCTGAGCTCCGTGATTGGCTAATGCATGTGAAACTTCATGCGCCATAACCGTGGCTAAACCAGCATCATCTTTGGTAACCGGCAAGATACCAGTATAGACAACGATCTTTCCACCCGGCAAGCACCAGGCATTTACATCTTTATTCTCTACCAACTTATATTCCCAACGGTAGTCTTTTAGATATTGATTTTGACCAATAGATGTTAAATATTTTTCGGCAGCATCCTTTATTTTACTCCCTATAATTTCTACTCTTTTAGCATCTACAGTTCCTTGTACAACTTTATTTTCCTTTAAAAATTGTCCATATTGCTGAAAAGAGGAAGGGAATAAATCAGAATTTGAAACTAAATTCAAAGTCTTCTTTCCTGTCATTGGATTGGTAGCACAAGAATTAAATAACAAAAACCAAAGGCCGACAAAAATTAGCTTGTAATTTTTCATAATTTTCAATGAATAAGGATTAATAGTAAAAAACGTAAAACAGGCAACATAGATTAATAAGCAAACGCATAAAAACAAAAAATCTTGCAATAGAAGAATACTGCAAGATTTTTTTGTTGAGATTAAAATGGTTTAAAAAGCAACATTCCATCTTGGCAAGGTACCGTTTGCCTCCAAAAAGCTTTGCAAAACTTGTCCTTCAACACTCGTTGGAATTCCTTTTGCCCCGGCATTGAAGGTCTCATACCAAACTACCTCAAGAGAAGTAATGTTTTCAATTTTCATTTGTGCAGGCCAAGAATACTTTCTTCCCGTCTTAGCAAATTGATGCCCTTCCACAATTTTTTCAGCTAATCCTCCTTTTTTACCTTTTAAAGTACCATCATTCTGCACGGTTCCTGATGAACCTACCATGATTAATTCTTTGCCTGAAGTAAGATCAAACACCAAAAAAACGCCACAACCATCTGTTGCGTTGCAAACTTGCGCTAAACTATCTTCTGGAGAAAAAACAAAACTGTTAGTTACCGAAAACTTTTCTAATTCTTTATACATGACTTTAATTTTAAACAAAAAGCCTCACAAAATCGTGAGGCGTTTTGAGGTTTATAATAATAGCTCTAGGAATTATCCTAAAACCTCTTTAACTTTTTTACCAATTTCAGCTGGAGAGTCTACCACATGAATTCCGTTTTCTCTCATAATTTGCTTTTTAGCCTCAGCAGTATCGTCAGAACCACCCACAATGGCACCTGCATGGCCCATTGTACGACCCGCTGGCGCAGTTACCCCTGCAATAAAACCAATTACTGGTTTTCGGTTCCCGTCAGCTTTGATCCACTTGGCAGCATCAGCTTCTAATTGACCACCAATTTCGCCAATCATAACGATACATTCCGTTTCCGGATCGTTCATTAATAATTCAACCGCCTCTTTAGTTGTGGTTCCAATAATTGGATCACCACCAATTCCGATAGCAGTTGTAATTCCTAAACCTTGTTTTACTACCTGATCAGCAGCTTCATAGGTTAAAGTTCCAGATTTAGAAACGATACCTACTGTACCTTTCTTGAAAACAAAACCTGGCATAATACCAACCTTTGCTTCCCCTGGGGTAATAACACCTGGGCAGTTAGGCCCAATTAATCTAGCATGTCTCTCTTTCACATAAGCGTTTGCTTTGATCATATCGGCAACAGGAATACCTTCTGTAATGGCTATAATCACTTTAATACCTGCATCAGCCGCTTCCATAATTGCATCAGCAGCGAAAGCTGGCGGAACAAAAATGATAGTCGTATCAGCACCCGCTTGTTCTACTGCATCTTTTACAGTGTTAAAAACTGGTAAGTCTAAATGTGTAGATCCACCTTTTCCTGGCGTTACTCCACCTACAACATTTGTACCGTATTCAATCATTTGTGAAGCATGGAAAGTTCCTTCGCTTCCTGTAAACCCTTGGACAATAATTTTAGAATCTTTATTAACTAAAACACTCATGATATATATTTTTATGTAGTTCTTTAAAAAAAAATGCGTTGCAAAAGTAAGATTTCTGAGATTAAATCAAACTTATTTATTAACAAATTATTTGGGAATTTGACTCATTTGATGTCCTCTGTAGAGCTTATCCTCTTTAATTTGCCAAATTGTCATAAAATGGGCTAATAAGATCTCTTCTCTCGGGTTTTCTACTGTCTTAACATAATGAGAATATCGAACAGAAATCAAATCATTCTCTTCCAAAATATGACTAATCTTGATTTTTGAACGCACATAGGCGCTTTGAAGTTGTGCTACAAAATGCGTCAAGGAATCATAATTCATTTGAATAGATCCATCAGAGGAATGCCAATCCAGAATAATCTCAGGATGAATAAATTCTTTCAAAACAGAACTATCTATCAAAGCATCTGATTTATAAAATGCTTGAACAAATTCTTTTGCGGTCATAATCATTTGAGTTTTTTTAAGATTTCGGGAATTTTTTTTATATTGGCCAACTGTTTTAATTTTTCTCTGGACTCTTCGATTGGAGTTCCAAAATAGGTTTTACCGCCTTCAACAGATTTGGTAACTCCTGTTTGTCCCATAATCACTGCTTTCGTTCCAATTGTGATACCACTAGTAGTACCCACTTGCCCCCACAAGGTTACTTCATCCTCGATAATCACGCAACCGGCAATTCCCGTTTGAGAAGCAATTAAGCATCTTTTTCCAATAACCGTATCGTGTCCTACATGAACTTGGTTGTCAATTTTTGTTCCCTCTCCAATGGTAGTGTCGCCTGTAACCCCTTTATCAATAGTACAAAGAGCTCCAATGCCTACATTATCTTCAATAACTACACGTCCGCCCGAAATTAATTGATCAAATCCTGATGCTCTTTTTTTATAATAAAAAGCATCTGCTCCTAAAACCGTTCCTGCATGAATAATAACATTATTGCCTATAACGGTATGATCATAGATAGCCACATTGGAGTGAATGATACAATCATTGCCAATGGTAACCTCATTTCCAATAAAAACATTTGGCTGTATAATAGTGTTTATCCCAATTTTTGCTGAAGCACTACATGCGACAGAAGAAGGCACAAACGGTTTAAAATACTGCGTTAAAGTATTAAAATCTCTAAAAGGATCATCAGAGATTAACAGTGCTTTTCCTTCTGGACAACTAACTTCCTTATTGATTAAAATGATTGTAGCTGCCGATTGCAAGGCTTTATCATAATACTTTGGGTGATCAACAAAAACGATGTCGCCGGCGGTTACAACGTGAATCTCATTTAATCCTAAAACCGGGAAATTTGAATCGCCAACAAAAGGACAATTAATTAACGTAGCAATTGCTTCTAAAGAGTATTCTTTATGAAATTTCATAGTGTTTTTTTTAGTTTTACTATCGAATTTCGGTCGTCGCTTAACAAGTTTAAACAACGACCGAAAAATACATAAAAACTATTCTTTTACGCGCTCCATATAGGAACTTGAAGAGGTATCGATTTTAATTTTATCGCCTTCATTAATAAAAAGTGGCACATTTATAGTAGCTCCAGTTTCTACTGTTGCAGGTTTTGTCGCGTTGGTAGCCGTGTTCCCTTTTACTCCGGGTTCGGTGTACGTCACTTCCAAAACCACCGATGGCGCCATATCGACAGACAGCGGCAAATCGGTTTCAGTATTAATTTGAATCATCACATTTTCACCTTCTTTCAATAAACCTGGAGCATCCAAAACATTTCTGTTTAAAGTAATCTGCTCGAAAGTCTCAGCATTCATAAAATGAAAATCATCCCCTTCTGGATATAAAAATTGAAAAGTATGAGTTTCTACGCGCACTACTTCAATTTTGTGTCCGGCAGAAAAAGTATTATCCAATACTTTACCATTTGTAACGGACTTTAATTTTGTTCTTACAAAAGCAGGACCTTTTCCCGGTTTAACATGAAGAAATTCTATGATTTTATAAATATCATGATTATGTTTGATACAAAGCCCATTTTTAATATCTGAAGTAGATGCCATTTTAATATGTTTTAATTAATCTTACTATTTTAATAATTTCCTGTATACCCTTTCATTACCCCTCTTGATGAGTTACGGATAAAGTCAATGATCTCATCACGCTCGGGAGTTGCTTCCATTTCAGCTTCAATGATTCCCAATGCTTGAGTTGTATTGTAATTTTTTTGATATAATATTCGATAAATATCTTGAATTTCCTTGATTTTTTCTGTGGTGAATCCTCTTCTGCGTAAACCCACTGAATTTATTCCTACGTAAGATAAGGGTTCTTTTGCTGCTTTGGTGAAAGGAGGCACATCTTTACGCACTAAAGACCCTCCTGAAACCATGGCATGATCGCCAATATGAATAAATTGATGTATTGCGGCCAACCCACCAATTACAGCATACTTACCCACTACAACATGGCCTGCCAAAGCTACTCCATTTACAATAATGGCATTGTCACCAATATGACAATCATGGGCAATGTGAGCCGTAGCCATAACCAAACAATTGTTTCCTAATTTTGTTTGTCCCGATGCAACGGTTCCTCTATTGATGGTCACACATTCCCTTATCGTACAATTATCACCGATAATAGCCAATGAATCTTCACCTCCAAATTTTAGATCCTGAGGAACTGCAGAAATAACAGCTCCAGGAAAAATATTGCAGTTTTTTCCAATTCGAGCACCTTCCATGATGGTTACATTAGAACCAATCCAGGTCCCGTCACCAATGACAACATTGTTATGAATGGTTGTAAATGGTTCAATTACAACATTTTTGGCAATTTTAGCGCCTGGGTGTACATATGCTAAAGGTTGATTCATTTCTTATTTTTTGCATTATCATTAGTATTCAAGGACACACTGTATTGTAAATCCTTTGAATAGCAAACTCATAAATTATTGTTTTCTTGCAATTTGAGCCATTAGCTCTGCTTCGGCCACTAATCTTCCATTAGCGTATGCATTGGCTTGCATGTGACAAATTCCTCTTCTAATTGGGGTAATTAAATCACATTTAAAAATTAAGGTGTCTCCTGGTAACACTTTGTGCTTGAACTTGACTTTATCAATTTTCATGAAAAAAGTCAAATAATTTTCAGGATCTGGAACGGTACTCAAAACTAAAATCCCACCTGTTTGCGCCATTGCTTCAACGATTAAAACGCCTGGCATGACCGGGGCATCAGGAAAATGACCCACGAAAAAGTTTTCATTCATCGTAACATTTTTCATTCCCACCACATGGCTATCCGACATTTCGATGATACGATCTACCAATAAAAAAGGAGGCCTGTGCGGTAAAACCGACATGATCTTATGAATATCCATCAAGGGTTCTTGATTTAAATCATAAACAGGAACATAATTACGTTGTTCAATTTTGATTAATTTTGCCATTTTTTTTGCAAACTGAGTATTAACATAATGACCCGGCTTGTTGGCAATAATCTTCCCTTGTATTTTCGTTCCAATTAAGGTTAAATCTCCAACAACATCAAGTAATTTGTGTCTGGCTGCCTCGTTAGGATAATGCAAGGTTAAATTATCTAGTATACCGTTTGGCGTAACAGAGATTGCTTCTTTTCCAAAAGCTACCTTCAAATTTTCCATCGTCGAAGCTGATATTTCCTTATCAACGTACACAATAGCATTATTCAAATCTCCACCTTTAATTAAACCATTATCTAACAAAGATTCCAGTTCATGCAAGAAACTGAAAGTTCTAGATTCGCTTATCTCGGTTTTAAAATCAGCAATAGATTTCATGGTGGCGTTCTGAGTTCCTAAAATCTTTGTACCAAAATCAACCATTGTGGTTACGCAATAATGGTCATTAGGCATGACTAAAATTTCGCTTCCTGTTGCTTCGTCTGTAAAGGAAATAATATCTTTTACTACGTAAACTTTACGTTTCGCATTTTGCTCTTCGATACCAGCATTCTCAATAGCTTCTACAAAAAACTTGGAAGAACCATCCATGATAGGCAATTCAGATGCGTTCAATTCGATGATAACGTTATCCAAATCACATCCTTCTAAAGCCGCCAAAACATGCTCTGGAGTTTGAATTTTAACTCCCAATTTTTCTAAGTTGGTGCCTCTTTGTGTATTAACCACGTAATTGGCATCAGCCTCGATAATGGGATTTCCTTCAAGATCTATTCTAACAAATGTAAATCCATTGTTGATTGGAGCAGGTTTAAAAGTCATTGTTACTTCTATTCCTGTATGCAGCCCAACTCCAGTCAGTGAAACTTCCGTTTTGATGGTTTTCTGTTTAACCATTATCTCCATTTTTTTGATTTAATATTTTTTTTAACTCTTCAATTTCTGCTACCAACTGGGGTAATTTTTTAAAATAAACGTATGATTTATTAAAATCATTGTAAGTAAATGCAGGAGTGCCCTGTATTACATCGTCAGTTTTAATATTTCTAGTTACCCCAGATTGGGCTTGAATACGTACATTATCACCAATAGACAGATGGCCAATAATTCCGACTTGACCGCCCAACATTCCATTTTTTCCAATTTTTGAAGAACCCGCTATTCCGGTTTGAGCGGCGATTACGGTGTTTTCTCCAATTTCAACATTATGTGCAATTTGAATTTGGTTGTCTAATTTTACGCCACGACGGATGATTGTTGATCCTAAAGTGGCTCTATCGATACAAGTATTTGCTCCAATTTCCACCTGATCTTCTAGGACTACATTTCCTATTTGTGGAATTTTGTCAAAAGTCCCATCTGCTTTTGGTGCAAAACCAAATCCATCAGAACCCAAAACAGCACCAGAATGAATCACACAATCATTCCCGATTTCGGTTTCTGAGTAAATATTTACACCGGCAAAAATAGTAACATTATTACCAATGACAACATTGTCCCCGATAAAAGAATTGGGATAAATTTTAACATTATCACCAATTGCAACATTTTGACCAATGTAACTAAAACTTCCTAGGTATAAATTATTGCCATACGTTACATTTTCCGATATGACAGAAAGTTGTTCTATGCCCGTTTTCGTATTCTTTACCTCATTATAAAACTCCAAAAGTTTGGTAAAAGAGGCATAAGCATCCTTTACTTTGATTAAAGTAGTTGTCAGCTCGGATTCTGGCACAAAAGATTCATTCACAATAGTGATGGATGCTTGTGTAGAATAGATATAATTGAGATACTTTGGATTGGAGAGAAAAGTTAAGGATCCCGCTGTGCCTTCTTCGATTTTTGATAGCCTAGAAACCAAAGCATTCGGATCTCCTACCACTTCACCTTCTAAAATGCCTGCTATTTGTTCTGCTGTAAATTTCATCTTATTGCATTGTATTTTTCATCGGAATAAGATGGAACTTTCTAGGAGAAGTTCTGCTTAAACTTAAAAGTAAATTACGAGTTCGTTTCATTGCGACAAAAGTATAAAAAATAGGTTTTATTTGTTCTAAATTACAAAAGTTGTTTTGGAAAGCAGATATAATACTTAGTGACAAACTTTGATACCGACTTAAAATTTAGTTGATCTGAGGCATCTACAATGTCTTCAATAGATTTATCTTTCATTAAAATCCGAATGGGTTCTGCATCCTTACTATAGGCTTGATTTTTTATTTTCCCTCTAAAAATAAAGTAATTAGCCTCCTGTAACGAGATTCCATTTTCGAGCACAAATTGTTCTTTTAAGGGTTGTAAGGCCTCGTTTGAAATTTTATCGCCACTGAGTTTTATCTTCAGCAAATCACGATTTATAATCATTTTGCTCAACGAAGATAATATAAAATCAGGATGATCTTGCCATGATTTTAGCGCACTAATGATGTCAAAATCATCTAATTTTGAAAATAATGTTAAAGTTATTGCATCAAAATTCTCTAGTAACACTCTGTTTTCCATAAAAAAAGTCAACGGAGCACTAGCTTTCAAATCCTCTCCTTTGATGGTAAGTTCTTTGGCTCGTTTCAAAATTTTAGTCAAAATTGTTTCGGCAACCAAGCTTGTTTTATGCAAATAAACCTGCCAATACATGAGTCGTCTTGACATTAAAAATTTCTCTACAGAGTAAATGCCCTTTTCTTCAATGACCAAAACATCATCTACCACATTCATCATTTGAATAAGTCGTTCTGAATTGACATTGCCCTCTGACACTCCGGAATAGAAACTATCTCTTTTTAGATAATCCATTCGATCCATATCCAATTGACTAGAAATTAATTGTAACATGAATTTTCGATGATATTCGCCCTTGAAAACTTGAATTGCCAAACTCAATTTACCGTCAAATTCTTGATTTAATTGATGCATGAACAACAATGAAATTTCTTCATGATGCACATCCTCCACTATACTACATTCCATGGCATGCGAAAAAGGTCCGTGCCCGATATCGTGCAACAAAATAGCAATATTAAGCGCATTTTCTTCTTCATTTGAAATAGTCACTCCTTTAAAACGCAACGATTCTACTGCTTTTTGCATGATATGCAAACAACCTAAAGCGTGATGAAAACGAGTATGATTGGCTCCCGGATATACTAAATAAGACAAACCCATTTGCGAAATTCGGCGCAAACGTTGAAAGTAAGGATGCTGAATTAAATCGTAAATTAGCGCGTTGGGAATCGTAATAAACCCATAGATAGGGTCATTAAATATCTTTAGTTTGTTGATTTGACTCACTTAATTTATTTTTAGAAGAGAACAAATATAAGTAATTTAGATAATAACGCACACAACTCCGCGGCTTCTCAACTTTTTATAATTTATTAATCCCCCACCACACGGTAAATGCTAACCTGATTTTAGAATAAAATGGTAAAAAAAAACGCCAACTGTGCACTTTAGCCTGATATAATTATTAATTTGGCTCAAAGTTTTAAACTTCGAAATGAAACAACCAAATATGGAAACAATACAAATTTTGTGGGTAGATGACGAAATTGAATTACTCAAGCCACATATTCTTTTTTTAGAAAAGAAAAACTACAGCGTCACCACTTGCAACAATGGTCTTGATGCCATCACAAT
>JBOFUD010000206.1:0-7669 GCA_051652385.1 Flavobacterium sp. | reverse complement strand
ATTGAACTCAATCAAATTTTTAATGGATTGGGGCTGAGTGGTTTTTATCGGTACGGACCGAACCAATTGGCGAAATTTGAAGATAATATTGCGGTAAAAATTAGCTTTATTTTGAATTTGGGATTTTGATGAAAGGCAGGGTTTTGCGTGAGGGATGGAAGCGGCATCCTCGCAGCGGAGCGAAGAGATATAGTGTACAGCCCGACAGCATACAAAAAGAGAGCGACTCAGCGGTAGCAGGAGTGGCTCTCTTTTTGTATGGTGGCACGCCCAAATACAACTAGGGTTTTAAGATCAGCACCGAGGGCACTCCGCTGAGCCAAATACTCCGAGAATCGACCAGAGATTTCCAGCTTTCTAGACTGATCATCATGAGGTCTTGTTCGGCTAGAAATTCTTTTTTGATAGTTTTTTCGTTGTATAAAGTGATGTTGTTGGGCGATTTTTGTTCGAGGGTACTGATGGCGCTTCCTATCACAAAATTGGACTTAATGTGCCCGTTTACATCTAAAATAACAACTTTGGATTTGTTGTTGTGTATGAGTTTCTGAGCATAATCGATCAAGAAAGCGTCTTCGGAGTTGAAAATTGGAATAAAAACAGTGTTTACTTTTTGCAATCCTTTGTCGATTAAAATTCCGACAGGCATTTTGGCTTTGAGTAGAATTTGACGAGTTCGTTCATCAAAAGGAGAGTTGGCAAACAAGCCTTCTTTGCCGGTAAATTTATCCATTAATCGCTCAGGATTGATAATTCTAGTGGTAAAACCGATTACTTTTCCCAATATAGTTCCTTCAAAAATCGATTTTCCTAGTCCGATAAGAAGCAAATCATATTCGCCATGATTCGCAGTATCTGTTATTTCAGATTCAATATCTAAAGTCGCCTTGAATAGGGTGTTTATTTCTTGTTTCAAAAGCTTAGATTCTTCAGTAATCGGCAAAAATGCGGCGGTTTCTTTGTCTTCTATAGCAAAAGAATGCATTTCGTTGCTTAGCGATAAGTGCATCGCGGTGATTGAAGCATCCTTTTGCTTACGAACAAGGCTGTTGGCCAATCGGAGCAACGATTTACCTTTTTCGTTGTTTCCAAAAGAAAGTAACACGCGATATACTTTGGATTGTTCAAAATCTTCCGCCTCAACATCGTCTTTGGTTTTGAAAATAAAATTGATCAAATTTAGTGCTGGCCCCGTCATAAAGGTAGTGACCAAAGCCATGATCACCATCATAGTAAACACAGCAGGAGTTAAAACGCCAAGCTCAAGACCAATGTTGAGTACGATCAATTCCATTAAACCACGAGTGTTCATCAAAGCACCGATAGTCAAACTATCTCTCCAATTTTGTCCAACAAATTTAGCAGCCAACGCACTCCCAAAAAATTTCCCAACCACCGCCACCAAGATGATACAACCGGTAACTTTCCATAAATAAGGATCGTTGATTAGGCCAATTTCGGTACGCAACCCTGTGAACACAAAGAACAAAGGCAGGAGTAAAATAACGGAAACATCCTCTACTTTTTCAATAAAATGAATACGGAATTTTGATACATCTGGCATAATTACACCGGTCATAAAGGCACCAAAAAGCGCATGAATTCCAATGACTTCTGTAGCATAGGAAGCGCTGATTAAGGTAACAAAAAAAATAGCTACAACCGGCTTGCTAATCGATTCTTTGGAACCATATAAATCACCGATCCGCTTCAGGAAAGGCTTCACAAAAAAAAGCATGATCAAGACAAATCCTACCGACAAAGAAATGACATATAACGAACTTACGAAAGAGCCTGCCTTTACAATTGCAATTACTGCAGCCAATAAACACCATGCCGTAATATCATCTGCAGCGGCGCAAGTAATAACGATGGCGCCTAATTTGGTTTTATGAATACCCCGCTCTTGAACGATTCTTGCCAATACTGGAAAAGCTGTAATGCTCATAGCAATTCCCATAAACAAACTAAATGAAAGGAATTTTACGCCCTCGGGAGCAAACTGATCATAAACATAATACGCCAATCCGATACCGAGAGTAAACGGAATTACAATACTAGCATGACTAATGACCACTGCATCATTGGCTTTGTTTCTTAATACTTTTAAATCCAATTCCATACCTATTACGAACATGAAAAGGATCAAACCGATTTGACTCAAAAATTTTAAATTCCCAAGCGACGCCTCTGGAAATAAAATCCCAGAAAAATCTGGGAAATACATTCCTAATAAAGAAGGACCTAAGGCGATTCCCGCAATAATTTCGCCAATAACAGAGGGTTGACCAATTTTTTTGAAAAACCATCCAAAAATTCGGGCAACAATGATAATGGTAATAATTTGGGCTAATAATATAGCCAATGGCTCCTGAAAACTATGCTGCATGGTCTCTATAAAATCCAACCAAGCATCTTTGGAGGTTATCGTGTTTTTTTCAACATCAGTACCTTCTAAACGTTTTCCGTTTTGAATAATCCAATACATTAAGGCGGTAAAACCACCCGTAACAAGTAGGTAAAAAATGGAATTTTTGTATTTCTTCATGGATTTAATTTAATAAGCAACGAGCGACTTGTTAGCACAAAGATGAGAAAATCAATTATAAGATTTACCAACCACACAAAAATAGTAACCCAAAAATAATACGGTTATCAGTTAGCAAAAAAAATAAACAGATACGGTACAAGATTTTCACCTTTATATTTGAGGTTTCGTTACCTTTGCAGCCTTTTAAATATAGAAAATGATTAAATGGTTTAGCTTAGGTTTTTGGGAACTTATTGCACGTATCGTGCTTAGAAATAGGATTTTGATGATTACAATTATTGCAGGGATTACCATCTTTCTTGCCATGCAATGGAAAAATATTCACTTTACTTTTACCGAGGCCAATATGTTGCCTGAGGATAATATTGCCAACATTGAGTACAATGCCTTTCTTGAAAAATTTGGGGAAGAGGGTAATCTTATTATTATCGGCGTAAAAGATTCCTCATTATTTGGAACAAAAAATTATGCGGCTTGGAATACATTGATGCATACTATTAAGAATGATCCTGCCATTGAGCTTGTAGTTTCGATAAATGACCTTAAAGCACTACATAAAAACGAGGCATTACAGAAATTTGAACTAATTCCGTTTGTTGACTCTACCAAAACACGAGATCCAAAGTACTTGCAAACCATCAAAAAAGAGTTGTTTAACGATCTCCCATTTTATGAAGGTTTACTGTTCAACAAACGCTCAGGTAGTATCCGATCGGCGATTTACATGGATAAAAAAATCGTGAATACGAAAGCACGAAAAAACTACATCTTAAACAAACTCGTACCCGCTATTAAAGCCTTCGAAAAAGAGACCAAAATAGATCTTCGCGTTTCAGGCATGCCCTACATTCGCACTTTAAACACACAAACAATTACGGGAGAAATAAGTTTGTTTATTGGCGCTTCCTTATTGATTACCTCCTTACTGTTTTTCTTCTTTTTTAGAAGCTTCAAAGCTACCCTAATCTCTATTATCATTGTGGTAATTGGCGTTATGTGGTCGTTCGGTTTTCTGGGTTTATTCAATTACGAAATTACTATTTTGACGGCTTTGGTTCCCTCGCTAATCATCGTGATTGGCATTCCGAACTGCATTTTCTTAACCAATAAATACCATCAAGAATTTAAAGTGCACCGCAATAAAGCCAAAGCGCTGCAAAGAGTTACCACAAAAATCGGCATGGCTACTTTGATGACCAACCTCACTACCGCTATTGGCTTTGCCACTTTTGTCGCTTCGAACAATGAGTTATTACTAGAATTTGGCGTGGTCACGGCTATTAATATCATGGCCTTGTTTTTCTTGAGTATTGTTTTGATACCCATTTTTCACAGCTATATTTCTGCGCCCAAAGATCGGCATATCGAACACCTGGAGCGCGGTTCAGTAATGCGATTTATGAATTGGATTTTACGAAATGTCAAAACTAATCGTTTCTCTATTTACGTAGTAGCTATCGTACTTTTGGTAATAAGTATTATTGGCATGTATAAAATGCGAATTTCAGGAAGTTTAATTGAAGACATGCCCAAAAAGGAAGCCTTTTTTCAGGATATTGTTTTCTTTGAAAAAGAATTTGATGGCGTAATGCCTCTCGAAATAATGATTGACACCAAACGCAAAAAAGGGGTCATGAAGTTATCGACGCTAAAACGCATGGAGGAACTAGAACAAACCATAGAAGAAATTCCAGAGCTTTCAAAACCTTTTTCGATTGTGAATTTGGTGAAGTATTCAAAACAAGCGTTTTACAACGGCAAACCCGAGTACTATGAATTACCCACCTCACAAGAGCAAGCATTCATACTCTCGTATGCCAAGAATGCGATCGGCGATAGCAAAGAAAACTTAATGAAAAGCTATGTTGACAGCACGGGTCAATATGCCAGAATTACCACTTTTATGCGGGATGAAAATGGAGACCAAATAGCAAAAATAGAGGAGCAAATTAAAAAGAAAGCAGCTATTTTGTTCCCCAAAGAGAAGTTTAATGTCATTGTTACCGGAAAAGCATTGGTCTTTCAAAAAGGAACAGGTTATTTACTCGATAATTTATTGTCATCGCTTTTGTTTGCCTTTTTTTTAACGGCCTTGTTAATTGGTTTTATGTTTCGTTCCTTTAAAATGATATTAGTTTCAATAGTACCCAATTTGTTGCCTTTATTACTCACCGCTGGACTTATGGGATTTTTAGACATTCCCTTAAAACCGTCAACTATTTTAGTTTTCGGGATTGCTTTTGGATTGTCGGTCGATGATACCGTGCGGTTTTTATCGCAGTACCGCGAGGAATTGAAAAAGAACAATTGGAAGATCAAAAAATCGGTGTATGCTACTTTTAACGATGCGGGATTGAGCATGTTTTACACTTCGATAGTCTTGTTTTTTGGGTTCTCAGTATTTATGCTTTCCAGTTTTGGCGGAACCATTGCGTTGGGCGGCCTGATCTCGTTAACGTTGTTATTTGGCATGTTATCGAATTTAATGTTGCTACCAGCATTGGTGTTAACCTTGAACAAAACTCTTGCTAACGAACAAGAGTTCAAGGAACCAAAAATTGATCTGATAGAACATTCTGACGAAGAAATTGACTCGCTTACCAACGATAAAAAATAATTTGTTTCATGAGAAAAGTTATTTTTACCTTCGCTCTATTATGGCTGACTTTAGGCTCTTGTGCGCAAACCACCACGATTTATCTTATTCGTCATGCCGAAAAAGTTGACAACTCCAAAAATCCGAATTTATCAGAAGCGGGTTGGGTTCGAGCCGAACGTTGGAACACTATTTTGAATCAGGTTCCCTTGAAAGCGATTTACAGCACCGATTATTTGAGAACGATGCAAACGGCTTCGCCAACGGCTAGGAGCAAAAATTTGACGATTACAACATATGATCCAAAAACAATTGATGTAGAGCAACTCAAAAAGAAACACCACGGACAAGCTATTTTGATCGTAGGGCATAGCAATACTACGCCAGAGTTGGCCAACACCATCATCGATCAAAAAGTGTATTCACCAATTGAGGACAGCGTATTTGGAAATCTTTATATACTATCGATTAACGAAAATGAAGTAAGCCATCAATTGTTGCAGGGGCTTTAAATTAGGCCTTTTGCCAACTAAAATAACGAATGTTCCCGGATGCATAGCCCCGATTGTAGTGAAAATCCTTGAAGAAAGAAAAGCTACTATTTTCTCGCCAAAAAAGAGCGACCAACGGAAGCTCCTTTTTTGGCGAGAAAAATAGCTTTTATGAAACAAGATTGTAACGAAAAGCGGGAAATAGCTCCTGAAAAATAAACACAAAAGAATTATCTTTGCATTGGGTTTACAAAATCTATTTTTGTTTTGCCCTTGTATTCAAATCTAAAATCTAAAATGAAGATGAAACACACAAAAGTTAAAGACTTATTAAACAGTACTTCTACGTTACAGGAAATTAATGCTAAAGGTTGGGTAAGAACATTTAGAAACAATCAGTTTATTGCGCTGAATGACGGGTCGACTATCAATAATATTCAATGTGTGGTTGATTTTGAAAATACGCCAGACGAAACTTTAAAAAGAATTACTACCGGTGCTGCGGTTTCGGTAACCGGGACCTTGGTGGAAAGCCAAGGCGCGGGTCAAAAATATGAAATTCAGGTAAGCCACTTGGAAATTTTGGGCGACTCGGATGCGGAGAAATTCCCAATGCAACCCAAGAAACACTCCTTAGAATTTTTGCGTGAGAATGCGCATTTGAGAGTTAGAACGAATGCTTTTGGCGCGATTATGCGGGTGCGTTCGGTTTTGGCGCATGCCGTGCATACGTATTTTCAGGAGAAAGGTTTTGTGTATGTAAACACGCCTATCATCACCGGATCGGATGCGGAAGGTGCGGGAGAAATGTTTAAAGTTACCGCTTTGCCTTTTGACAATACGCCAAGAACTGAGGATGGAAAAGTAGATTACAAAAAAGATTTCTTTGGTAAAGAAACCAACTTAACGGTTTCGGGACAATTGGAAGGCGAAACGTTTGCGATGGCTTTGGGACAGATTTATACGTTTGGACCAACGTTTAGAGCTGAAAATTCGAATACTTCGCGCCATTTGGCTGAATTTTGGATGATTGAGCCAGAAGTGGCTTTTAATGATTTGGACGACAACATGGATTTGGCCGAAGATTTCATTCAATTTGTTATAAAATATGTTTTGGATAAATGTCCAGAGGATTTGAAATTCCTAGAAGGACGTTTATTGGAAGAAGAAAAATCAAAACCACAAGCCGAGAGAAGCGAAATGGCTTTGTTAGAAAAATTGAACTTTGTACTTGAAAATAATTTCAAACGCGTTTCGTATACGGAAGCGATTGATATTTTGAGAAATTGTACCCCAAACAAAAAGAAAAAATTTCAATATATCATTAACGAATGGGGCGCTGATTTACAATCGGAACACGAGCGTTACTTGGTAGAGAAACACTTTAAATGTCCGGTAATTTTGTTTGATTATCCAGCTAATATCAAAGCATTCTACATGCGCTTGAATGACAATACAGAACCAGGAAAAGAAACGGTTCGCGCCATGGATATCCTTTTTCCAGGCATTGGAGAAATTGTTGGAGGTTCACAAAGAGAAGAACGTTTTGATGTTTTGGTCGAAAAAATGAAAGCCTTAGGTATTGACGAAGAAGAATTGTGGTGGTATTTAGATACTAGACGATTCGGATCTGCGGTACACTCTGGTTTTGGACTTGGATTCGAACGATTGGTATTGTTTGTTACTGGAATGACCAATATTCGCGACGTAATTCCTTTTCCTAGAACACCGGGTAGCGCTGAATTTTAAAAAAGTTTAATCGGTTAATCGTTCTTCGGTTAACCGATTTTCAATAAATAACCCATTAAACAAATAAACGATTAAACCGAATCAATGCTAAAGCAATTTTTAAATTTAAAATTATCCCAGAAATTATCTCCACAACAAATTCAGTTGATGAAGTTGATTCAATTGCCAACGCAAGCCTTTGAACAGCGTTTATTGGAAGAAATGAACGAAAATCCTGCGTTAGAAGCAGGCCAAGAAGACGAATACGAAAAAGACGAATTTGAAACAGAAGACTACGATGAT